>NZ_JAJEQD010000018.1:0-42696 GCF_020687175.1 Veillonella fallax
TTAGAGGGCCGCCACTAGAGAAAGACCCTTATAGGGTCAGAGCAAACCACCCGTTCTACGGGTGGTTATGATTATATGAACTTATATAAAAATTGTGATATATTAGAGTTAAAATTTTTAGTTGTGTTGATTAATGACGAGAGTGTATTAAAAAATGGTGTCGTTGTCTATTTATAAAATTGGTTTACCTATAGGTCTTTTGGCTTATTATTTATATAGGTTGTTTAGACTCTATATATATTAAAAAGTAATATGGAGTTGAAATTCCCAACTCTATATGGTCTTTTTTTAGGTTTAGGGATTCCGGTCAGTCTCTTTCTTATAGTGCAGACATTTTTTATTCCCGATTTAGTTGATTATCTTAGTTTACTCTATGTAAATATGGGTATCTTAGTTATTGTTGAAATCATTGCAACATTTAAACTTAAATCCTCAAAAAGCTATTCTAATGCAAAGGTTTTTCGGTATTATTTATATTTCATAACAGCTATATTATTGTGGATGATATTTAACTGAATGATTGATTAGATTGAAGCATTTGATATTGTAGGGCTACTTTATAGGTGCAGATTAATGTATAGTAAATTTTTTATCTACAGAGTTATTATATGTACTATTCCAATTATTCTTATGGATATAGCTCTTATCTGCTCAATGATAACTGGTGGATACGAAGGAAATCTAAAAGCAGCAATACTAGCGGGGATAGTATTGCATATAATTTTATATATATTAAGTCGTAAACAAGTAAAGCTGTTAATACAAGCATTTAAGCGAAATGGATTTAGAGAGATTAATAATCTATTCAATATGAAATATGTTTTTCTAATCGTATTTTTTATGATATTAATAGCTATAAGACTTATGAGGTAAGATATCATGAATAACATAAGGATTCCAATATATAAAATATTAGCCATATGTTTTTTAGTGGGACTTAGTATAATTTATTTAAATTTTTATGGGATACATACCGAACTAGTAGATTCTTATAGTTTAGGTCGTTATCGAATTGTATTTGGTGGAATGCTAGAGGATAGCACATATAAAACTAGATTGGAATTTTCTAAAATTTCTCATAAGGTTGTATTTCCATATTTATATGTAAAAGGGGAATCGGGTTATACTAGGGTTTTATTAACACCAATAGGTACAGATATTTTAAAGATACCCAATTACTCATTTTATGATACTGCTAGTATAATAGAGGATATTGATAGCATTAATAACTTAAAACGTATTTATGGTAAATCTATATCTATAAAAGATGATCTGAGCCAAATTAGTGAAGAGGATAGAATTATATTTAAATCATTATAATGAATGCGGATAGCATAAGGTATTTTTTTGATTGGAGTATATTTTATGCTTAAAATGATGCTTTTAAAGGTACATTATTATAGAATTTCATTAAATTAAATAAAATATTGCTATAAGACATATAAAACAAAAAGGACGTAATAGTCTATTCTTCAGTAATAAGTATTATTGAAGATTTCAAGACTATTACGTCCTTTTATTTTCCGTTCATTTGAGGTATGAGAGGATGTTACAGATATATCATAGAGATGAGAGAGATTTTATTTCATGCGAACTGCTTCAGCAAATTCGTCTTCAGTCATAAGTTTTTCTTCCAAGATGATTTCTTTGATAGAGCAGCCGCGTTTGTATGCTTCTTTTACAACCTTAGCGCTCTTGTCGTAGCCGATGTATGGTGTTAAGGATGTGGCAATCATGAGGGATTGTTCTACGAAGAAGTTGAGTTTTTCAGGTACAAATTCTACGCCGTCGATGCAGTGTGTTGTGAAAGAGTTCATAGCGTCTGAGAGGAGGTGACAGCTTTCAACAAAATCATAGATCATGATAGGCATGTACACGTTCAATTGGAACGCACCGCTGCCTGCACAGAGTGTCATAGTCGTATTATGACCGAATACTTGGGCGCATACCATGGCCAAGGCTTCACATTGTGTAGGATTTACCTTGCCTGGCATGATGGAGGAGCCCGGTTCATTTTCAGGAAGATGCCATTCGCCATAGCCGCAGCGAGGGCCAGATCCTAAGAAACGGACGTCGTTAGCGATTTTGAATAGTGTAGTAGCCAACGTATTGAGTGCACCGTGAGCCATCATGAAAGCATCTTTCAAAGATAGGCCTTGGAATTTGTTATTCTTAACGCGGAATGGAGCACCTGTTACCTCTGGCAATACAGTTTCCATAACATCTAGATAGCCTTTAGGTGTGTTTACACCAGTACCAACGGCAGTGCCACCGAGAGCTACGTCGAGTAGGTAGTCAGCGTTTTGAACAAGCATAGCTTTGGCAGTTTTTAGGCCGTCTACAAAGGCACTGATTTCTTGGTCCACCATGATGAAAGTAGCATCTTGTAAATGAGTACGACCAACTTTTTGCAAGCCTTTACCTTTTTCTTGCAATTTTTCAAAGGATTGGATAAGGCCGTCCAATGCAGGAATTACGCGTTTAGTAATTTCAAAGTACGCACAGATATGCATTGCCGTAGGGAATGTATCGTTTGTACTTTGGCCGCGGTTTACATCGTCGTTAGGATGGAGCGGGTTGCTTTCATCTAATTGTTTAGCCCGGTGAGCGATTACCTCGTTCACATTCATGTTAGTTTGTGTGCCAGAACCTGTTTGGAATACTGTTAATGGGAATTCATCATCCCATTTGCCATCTACGATCTCATCTACTACTTGAGCGATGAGTTTTGCTTTTTCCTCAGTTACTGCTCCACATTTTGCATTGGTTAAAGCACATGCTTTTTTTACAAGCGCAAGCGCTTTGATTTGTTCAATAGGGATGCGGTGGTCACCGATCTTAAAGTTATTGAACGAGCGTTGCGTTTGAGGTCCGTAAATTCGTCTAGCGTCGACTTCGACTGGTCCCATTGAATCATATTCAATTCTTGTTTCCATAATGTTTACAACCTCCTTAAAAGACATGCCGACCTTATCGTCGGTAATTTAATTATATAAAATCCTGTATATTTGTACAGAATAAAAGATAATGATTTCTATTTTCATATAGAGGAAAGGTGTATATGCGATTTGTGCATATACACCTTTTCTCCTCTCCCAATATATATGCGATGATTTATATTTAATTTGTATACATGTTTCATAGAGGGCTAATTTGAGAGGGAAAAGGCGACAGTCCAAAAACGACTTAGCGGCCCCGCGTAGCGAGGTAGGTGGCTTTGGAGGCTTTTGGACTGTTGCCTTTTTCTACATAGTTAATGGTCTAATGAAACATGTATACATTATAAATATCGCATATATATTGAAATCAGCGCTTTAACACGATAAAATGGAAGTAGCTTATTATATGTTGTAAGCTCTAGTTTCACAGAGGAGGTAAGTACTTATGAAACATGACTTTATGAGCCATGACCTTCATCTGCCGGAACTGACACTACGTGGGATGCTACTTGGTGCATTGATTACTGTAATTTTTACAGCATCTAACGTATATCTCGGTTTGAAGGTTGGTTTGACATTCTCGTCATCCATTCCGGCAGCCATTATTTCAATGGCAATTTTACGTTTCTTCAAGGATTCTAACGTTCTTGAAAACAACATGGTACAAACACAGGCTTCTGCAGCCGGTACTTTGTCCGCAATTATCTTTATCTTGCCAGGTCTATTAATGCTTGGTTATTGGAATGGCTTCCCATTCTGGCAAACATTCTTGCTCTGCGCATGCGGTGGTTCCCTTGGTGTGTTATTCACTATCCCATTGCGTCGTGCTATGGTAGTAAATAGTGATCTACCATATCCAGAAGGCCGTGCAGCAGCAGAAATCTTGAAGGTTGGTTCCCATAATGGTGGCCAAGGTCCTCAATCTAGCTCCGGTATGGGAGATATCGTATCCGGTGGTCTTGTAGCTGGTATTATCAGTCTTTGTGCGAATGGCTTCAAAGTGCTTGGCGACAGCATGAGCTTCTGGCTTCCTGTAGGTACCAAAGGTATTACTCAAATTCCATTGGGCTTCTCTACAGCGTTGTTAGGTGCTGGTTACCTTATCGGTATCGCTTCCGGTATCGCTATCCTAGTTGGTGTACTCATCGCTTGGGCTGGCTTCGTACCTTACTTGACTAACATGCTTGCTCCAGATGGTGGTGCTACAGCTAAATTTGCAATGGCTGTTTGGAAATCTAAAGTTCGTTTTATTGGTGCTGGTGCTATTGGTATCGCAGCGATTTGGACTTTGATTACATTGATCAAACCTATCATCGAAGGTATGAAAATTTCTGTTAAATCCATGAATAGCAGTTCCTCTGAACGTGAATTGCATCGTATGGATACAGATATGAGCACAAAATCTGTTATTATCGTATTCGGTATTATCCTTTTAGGCTTAGTTCTTACATTCTGGGACTTCGTATCTGCAGTACCTATTAGCGCAGGCTTAATGTGGACACTTGTTATCGTAGGTGTTCTCGTAGCATTGCTAATCGGCTTCTTCGTAGCTGCTGCATGTGGTTACATGGCAGGCCTTATCGGTACATCTGCATCTCCAATCTCTGGTATTGGTATCTTGGCGACTATTATTTCTTCTCTAGTGGTATACTTCATCGCTTCTGAAAATAACTTGTTTGCTACAGAAGCAGGCGTACAATTCGCTACAGCTATGGCTATCTTCATGACATCCGTAGTTATCGCGATTGCATCTATCTCTAACGATAACTTGCAAGACTTGAAAACAGGTCAACTCGTTGGTGCTACACCTTGGCGTCAACAAATTGCGTTGTTACTTGGCTCCGTAGCTGGTGCGATTGCAATCGCTCCTGTTCTTAACTTGCTTTACCAAGCATATGGCTTCACAGGTGCGTTACCACGTGCTGAAATGGATCCTAATGCTGCATTATCCGCTCCACAAGCAACTTTGATGACTACAATTGCTCAAGGTATCTTTAGTTCTAGCATGGATTGGAACTACATCTTGATCGGCGTTGGTGTTGGCGTAGTAGCAATTATCGTTAACTTAATTCTTAAGAGCACAACAGCTTCTTTAACATTGCCTCCATTGGCAGTTGGTATGGGTATCTACTTACCTCCAACATTGGAAGTACCTCTTATCTTAGGTTCTTTCATTAGCTATTTCGTAGGTCGTTACCTAGTAGCTCGTGCTAAAATGCGTGCTGGCGAACTTGCTGAGTACGATGTTGAACAATCTAACCGCCGTGGCGTTCTCTTCGCTTCTGGTTTGATTGTTGGTGAAAGCTTGATTGGTGTAATCATAGCTGTTATTATTGTATTGTCCGTTACAACTGGTGGTGGTGAATCTCCACTTGAACTAGTAGGCCCTGATTTTGAAAGCACAGCACAATGGTTAGGATTGCTTGCATTCATCTTCTCTGGTTTATACCTTGTTCGCCGCGTTGTAACTCACAAATTCAATAAAGAAGAAGCTTTAGCAATGAAAGCTGAGCAAGAACAACAATAAGAGGTAAACAATGAAATTAAAACAGTCTGTACTCATCATGATGGCTGCTGCATTGCCAGTAGTATCCTTCGCAGCAAGCGAAATTCCTGTAACTAAAGACACTGCTACAGTGCAAGCTGATACGAATAAAGTAAATCGCAATGATTTAACATACCGTATCTCTAGCACTGCTACACCAGAGCAAAACCGTGCGTTACGCTCTGTAGCAACTAAAGTTGATCGCAATGCAGTTGAAGTAGTAGCACCAAATGCGGACCGCTATATGGACCGTAAAGAGGTGGCTGTATCTCCAGTGGAATCTACTACAGATCATCTTGATCTAGTGTTCCCAACAGTTAAATCTGTTAGCCCAACTGTAGAAAAAGCAATCAATAACACTATCAAAAAATACGTTGCTAAAGTACAAAATGACGTAGAAAAATTGAATGCCAAAGAAGCTGATAAAACAAATGTAGTTATGTACTACGATGTTAAAACAGATAAAAATGGTATCTTCAGTGTATTGATCCATACGTACACAATGCGTGACCGTGATGCTAATGGCGTCAACTATGTAAAAGGCTTCACATTCAACACTACAACAGGTCGTCAATTATCCTTGTATGACCTTGGTGGTCTTAATAAAAAAGAATTAGTGAATGCTATCGACAATAATCAAGATGTGAAAAATCAATTAGGCGGCGAAGTAAATATCGATAAAATGCCTACTGAATTCTACACAACTGATGATTATTCCGTTGTAATGGTTTTACAACAAGACGTGGATACAATCCACAGTGCAGGTACCGTATATGTACCAGTTGGTAACTTACGTGACCGCCAAAATGATGTAACAAAAAAATAATCGAACTGTGTGAATTCGATTATGTGTGTATAGTAACAGCTGTTTAATTGTGAGAAGAACCGCTCCTTCGGGGGCGGTTCTTTTTTTGTATTATAGCAATTAAATATAAAAGGCGATTACTATTTAGATTTGAATGAGAAATATCTTATAAGCTTACTAATTTGTTTATAAGATATTGGAATGAGGGTAAAACAAAAAGCCGTGTAGTTACACGGCTTTTTATCGTTGAGATTATTTATTTGTTGTGTCGTAGTAGTTTACGCGTGGAGGTAATGGGAATTGAATTGCTGCATCCGGTTTTACTGTCTCAGGTTGAGGTAATTCTACGACTACATTATTTTTGAATTTCTTTTTGAAAGCTTTCACCGTATCTTTTTGAACGGAGTCTGCTGTAATGATAAGAGCGCTTGTATCGTCGTTAGGACGGATAGAAATGATATTACCTTTTGGCTCTTTAGCTTTGTATAAATCAATAGCGTCAGATTGGTAATCTTCAAGTTGTGCTTGATTTAACTTGCCTTGAGATACAACAAGGGCACTTTCAAGTTGTGGATCTTGCGCTTCAGAGATTGCATGAGCAACAGCCTCTGCTTTTTTCTTATCTGTTAAAGTCGCATGTAACTTGCCACCATCCCAGAAGAGGGCACCGTCTTGACGGAATTTTGTGAAGTCGTTGCCATAGCCTAATGTTTTGTCGATGATAGTAGCTGTTTTGCTTTCTACTTGTTGCTTGAACAATGTGTTGTGGAACGCAAGAGCTTGTTCTGTTTGCGTCATGCGATATGCAATTTCAGCTGCTTCAGCACGGGTTACATATTTTTCAGGGTTAAATAATGTGCCAGGAGCGTAGTTTGTGAAGCCCAGGTATGCAAGTTCACGAACTGCATCTTGAGCCCAAGGAGCTACAAATTTTTGGTCTCCATAAGCAATATTATCAAGTGCTGTTGGATCTTCTGTTGTGTATCCTAAGTAGTGAATGTAGTTGTCAGCTACTACTGCAAATTCTTGGCGAGACATATATTTTTCTGGTTTGTATGTGTTATCGCCATAACCGCTGATGATGTTTTTACGCGCTACAGATTCGATAGCGAGGGCAGACCAACGATCGGATGTAATATCTTTAAATTTGCTAGATAAGAATGCTGCTGTACCATCATCAGTGATGTTGTTGAAGAGCGCAGCTACTTCTTCACGAGTCATAGGTTGATTAGGTCGGAATGTACCGTCAGAATAACCTTTCATTAGATTTGCTTTTGTTACCGTACTGATAGAATTGGCAGCCCAAAAATCGCTAGGAACATCAGAGAAGATGTGGGCACGGATTTTTTGAATGTCTTGAGGCGTACCAATAGATGTATTCACAACTACAGGTGTAGCAGCTTTAGCGGCATCAAATTTATGAGCCTCTGCTTTAGTTGTTGCTATATTAGGAGCAGCTGTGTTTATAGTAACTGCTTGCGTAGAGGCCACTGTAGGCGCTTCAACCTTTGTGGATGCTGCTGTAGTTGCAGGAGCATGAGTTGTAGTATTTGCAGAAGCAAAACCGAAACTTGTTGCGGCTAATAATGTGCCAAGAACAAGGGCACGTAATGGGTAAGGGGTATTCTTGTACATAAAAATCCTTCCTAATTATGGTAAAGGCCAAGACTAGATAGCCTAGAATATAAACTTTCACCAACAATAAAATCTATATTCATTATATAGCGAATAATAAGGCATGCATAGTGATATAAACAAAGCAGCGTAATACTAAGCGTATACGCTGCCTTGGCTAGTTGAGTGAACGCCGATTAGCGTTTAACTGTCATTTTTACTTTGGAACCGAATAATTTTGAGATTCCTTGTTGAGTTGCTTTAGATGCAGTTGTTACAACAGCGTAAAGTTGGTTGTTTTCTACATCTGGGAATGTAGCTAGAATTGTACCAGCTTTTTCGTTTTTGTTGTAATAGTTGCGGAAGTTCGCATCGATTGCATCGTATTCAGTTTGGCTGTATTGGGATGGTTCAACTACAACGTAGTTATTTACAGTGGAATCACCACGTGCTGCAAGGTTTGCTTTAACTGTGGAAATATCGCTATCTGTTTTCAATGCTACGTGCAATTGATTGTCACGCCAGTACATTACACCGTAATCTTGGAAAGCATCTTCTGTTTTGTATGTTTTATTCAATTCAGCAAATACTTTATCTTCCAAAGCAGCTTGTTGTTTTTGATCAAGTGCTTTTAACGTGCTGCGACGAACAGGGCGAACTGTGCGAGTAGGTTCAGTTTTTTGAGCTACTGCGGCATTTTTATTGCCTTTTACGTCTTTTTCAACTTTTTTTGCATCAGCTTTTACGGCTTTGTCAGCTTTAGCTACATCTTTTTTAGCATCTTTGCTTACTTTGGACGCATCTTTTTCTGCTGCTGTATCAGCTTTTTTTACATCTTCTTTTACAGCTGTTTCAGCTTTAGCTTCAGTTGTAGTATGTTTTGGTGTTGCAAGGCCAGCACCATTAAGCATGCGGTTCAAGATTGTTGCCGCTTGTGCTCTTGTTACAGGTTGTTTAGGGTTGAAGTTTTCAGTTGCTCCAGATGCTACGATGCCACGTTGTGCCATGTATTGGATATCTGCCAAGTAAGCAGAGGAGATGCTAGCTTCGTCTTTGAATGTTACTTTTTCTGTTTTTACAGGTGTGGAAAGATTCAATTTTTTAGCTAGGCTAGCTGCGGAAGCAACGAATTGTTCGCGGTCCATAGTTTTGCTAGGTGTGAAAGCTGTTTTAGATGTGCCTTCCATTACGCCTGCAGCACTTACTAATTTGATAGCAGAGCTAGACCAACGATCTGCTTCTACATCAGAGTAAGAAGTAGAGGCCTCTTTAGTTACAATATCAGCTAATTCTTGTTCGTTTAAGTTATGTTGTAATACTTTACCGTAAATAGCCGCAGCTTGTTCACGAGTGATTTGTGCACTAGGTTTGAATGTATTATCAGCATAACCAGAAAGGTAACCAGCTTGTGTCATTGCTTGGATAGCATCGCGAGCCCAGTTATCTTTTGTGTCAGGGTAAACGCCAGCAGGTAAGTTTTCTTTAGCTTTTACAGCTTTTTTACCTTCTACCTTAGCAGCATCTTCTTTTACATTATTTTTAACAGATGTATCAACGCGTTTAGCGTCATTTTTTACAGAAGTGTCAACACGTTTTGCATCGTTTTTCACAGATGTATCTACACGCTTAGCATCGGCTTTAGCGGATGTATTAGCATGTTTTGCATCATGTTTTACAACTGTAGTGCCATGTTTAGCATCATTTTTTACGGATGTATCAACGCGTTTAGCGTCATTTTTAACAGATGTATCAACGCGTTTAGCATCGTTTTTTACAGAAGTATCTACGCGTTTAGCATCATTTTTAACAGATGTATCTACACGGTGTTCATCAGCTTTAGCAGCTACTTCAGCTTTATTAGCTGTAGCAGATATTTCAGATTTTACATGAGCCGCAGTTGTTTCAGCGTGAGCCATGCCGAATGTGGAACCGAGGGCTAATGTAATAGCTAAGGATAAGGATAATTTATTTAGTTTCATTGAAAAGGCTCCTTTCAAACTATACTTATATAAAATAAATTATAACACTTTTTAAATTTATACTCTACTATAAGAAAATGTAATATATGAGGATAAAAATTACATGAATTTGCTATTTCTCTGTTGTTTATATAAATATTCAATGAATTATAGGTAAATTACGATATAAGTTACTCTAAAATATGCGAAATGATAAACATTCCCAAAATGCAGATTTTATGTGGCTTTCAAAAGAAAAATTGATAAATAACGTAGCATATGTGATAAAATTCAATATTTGTTATTACAAAAAGTCATAACGATATAGGAAATAAAAGGGTACATACGAATATAGCAATCCTTTGGACATTTTCTATATGATTAATTTATAATTATATCGATAAAGCTTTTGAATATTTATTTGAAAGCATAAGTAATGTTTCGGGCGGAAAATTATTGAAAAACTTTCACTAGAATTCTTGCCATAACACATACATATCAAAATTTTTTATTAGGTTAAGTACTAGAAAAGACGAGGACGATAATATGAAAATTCATCTTTTCCAACAGTGTTTGATTGACATGTTCTACCCACATGTAGGCATGGCTGGTGTAGAAGTACTTGAAAGATTAGGCTGCGAGCTCGTAGTGCCTAAGAAACAAGTATGTTGTGGCCAAATGTTCACTAACTCTGGTTACAATGATGCAGCTATGGATGCAATTAAGAACACAATCGAATGCTTCGAGAACGCTGAATATGTAGTCAGCATGTCCGGCTCTTGCGCATTTGCAATCCGCGATGAATATCATCATTTCTTGAAAGATCAACCTGAGTGGTTGGCACGTGCAGAAAAATTGAGCGGCAAAATTTATGAGTTCACTCAATTCATTACTGACGTATTAGGTGTTGAAGATGTGGGCGCTCGTTTCAACGAATCCGTTACATATCATACATCTTGCCACGTAACTCGTTTGATGGGCATTAAAGAACCTCCATTCAAACTCCTTAGAAATGTTAAAGATATCAACTTGATTGAATTACCACGTGCAGACCGTTGCTGTGGTTTCGGCGGTACATTCTCCGTTAAGAACCCTGAAATTAGTGAAGTTATGACACGCGAAAAAGCCTTGGAAATCGCTGGCACAGGTGCTAACGTTATTTCTGGTTCTGACCAAGCGTGCTTGATGAACATCGCTGGTATGCTTGACCGTCTTCATAAAGAAGGCGAAATCGATCGCCGTATCAAAGTAATGCATATTGCTGAAATCTTAAACTGCCGTTAAGGAGGAGACGACATGGCACTTATATATGACAATCGCCCCTATAAAACACGTATAAAAGAATGTTTGGCTGACGATTTCAAAGTTGCAGCTATCAAAAAAGCACAAGACGTGTTTTATGATAAACGTAATACAGTAGTTGCGGACGTTCCTGAATGGTTAGATTTCCGCGCAGAAGCAGCTAAACTTCGTGATCACGTTCTTAACAATTTGGATTACTATGTAAACCAATTCGCTGAAAACGCAGAAAAAGCTGGTTCTAAAGTTCACTTTGCATTCGACGATAAAGAAGCGACTCAAATCGCTTTAGATATCCTTCGTGAACGCGAAGCTAAAATGATCGTTAAATCCAAAACTATCTTAACTGAAGAAATTGGTTTGAACGAAGTTCTTGAAGAAGCTGGTATCGAAGTAAACGAAACTGACTTGGCTGAATTCATTTTGCAAACAGCAGTGAGCCCACCATCTCATATCGTTGTACCAGGCCTTCACTTCGAACGTAACAAAATCCGCGAAATTTTCGCTGAAAAATTAGGTTACACTGGTACTGAAAACCCTACAGAAATGACTCACTTCGTACGTGGTTATGTACGTGAGCGCTTCTTGAAAGCTGACGTAGGTGTTAATGGTTGTAACTTTGCGGTAGCGGCATCCGGTACTTGTACTATCGTTTCCAACGAAGGTAACGGTCGTATGTCTAGCTCCATTCCTAAGACTCAATTGATCTTCTTAGGTACAGAACGTATCGTTCCTGACTTCAAAGCTCTTGACGTTATGATGGAAATGTTGAACCGCTCTGCAGTAGGTGCTAAAATTTCCAACTACTTCTCCATGATGACTGGCCCTGGTCGTGCTGGTGAAGCAGACGGTCCTGAAGAAACTCATATCATCATTATTGATAACGGTCGTTCCGGTATCTTAGGTGGTACATTCCAAGAAATGTTACGTTGTATCCGTTGTGGTGCATGTATGAATATTTGTCCTGTATACCGTCACATCTCTGGTCACGGTTATGGCTCCGTATATCCAGGTCCAATGGGTGCTGTATTGACACCATTGTTCAAAGGTTACGAAGTAGCAGGCGATCTTCCATATGCGTCTACATTGTGCGGTGCATGTACAGAAAACTGTCCAGTAGCTATTCCATTGCATGAATTATTGATGGAACACCGTCATATTATGGCTGACATCGAAAAAACTCGTCCAAAAGCAGAAGAAGCAATCTTTACTGCAGCAGCTAAGATGTTTGGTAACTCCACATTATTCGACCTTGGCACAAAAGCTGGCGCTATCGGTATGAACTTAATTAGTAACAAAGAAGGCAATATGCCTACATGGACTCAAGCTGTTCCAGTTATGAACGGCTGGACTAAATCCAAAGAAATGGGTACATTGAAGTTCAAAAAATTCCGTGACTTATATGCTGAACATGAAAAGAACAAGAAGAAGGAGAAAAAATAATGGATGAAGCTAAACGTAAACAATTTATTGCACGTTTATCTCGTGCATTAGGCCGTGATCAAGAAATGTGCCCTGCATTCGTAGAGGGTTTTGATTACAGCCATGGTCCTCAAGAAACTATGTTCAAAGATTTGAATAAAGATCAAATTTTGACAATGTTTAAGGAACAATGTCAACGTGTTGGTACAAAATTCGTTGAAACTACACCTGATAAATTAGGTGAAACAATTTTGGCAGCGATCGAAGACTGGGGCGATGGTAAAGTTGTATTCCCAAGCACTCCAGAAGTAGACGAATATAAATTAAAAGAATTATTTGAACAAGATGCAGCTAACAATGGTGGCACTCGTACATACTTCCAATGGGATCCAGCTAAAGGCCGTGAAGAATGTATCTCCAATACTGCCAATGCAGATATCGGTATTACATTCCCATATTGCGGTATTGCTGAAACTGCTACTGTAGTACAAGCGTCTGGTGAAGAATCTGGCCGTGCTATCAGCTTGTTGCCTACTACACATATCGCTGTATTGTACACTGATACAATCAACCCACGCATGACTCAAACAATGGAACATTTGGCTGAACGTTATCACAACGATCCATCTAAATTCCCTACAAATATCTGCTTGATTTCTGGTCCATCCCGTACAGCTGATATTGAGTTGGTTACTGTAGATGGTGCTCATGGTCCTATCCAAGTAACTTATGTTTTAGTTAAGCGATAATTCTACATCTAGGTAGTGTTATAACTAAATAAGCTTAAAGGTGATCTTCCTATGGAAGGTCACCTTTTTATATGCGTAACTTTCTATTATGATATAGAGTATCTTGAAAAGGTAGAGGTATCGCTACATCTATGGAGATTAACATATTTATAAAACTTGCAGAATCCGCATAGAAAAACTTATATAATTTGAATTATTTTACTTGTAAATTTTTCGATATATGATATACTGAGTTCATAACCTATTATTGTGATATGAATTAAAAGAGGTGTATTATGAATATTCCATTCTTTACAGATTACCTCATGCTAAGCAATCCATTAAGTATCGGTATTATCGTAGTGTTTGTACTTGCGTTAATCGGTATTTATGCTTTGCAACGCAAGGGTACATCCTTTGGTAATCTCGTTATTATTGGTACTATTGTTGGTGCCGTACTTGGTATTGCTATTCAAATTATTGCAGGCTTCCCAGATGATCCATCTAAAGTGGTTTACATCAAGGAAAGTACAAAGTGGTTCTCCCTTGTGGGTGGCGGCTTTATTGATTTGATCCGCATGCTTGTTATTCCTATTGTATTTATTTCCATTGTACATGTTATCTTGCACATGGAAGCAGGTGCAAACCTTAAGAAATTAGTAGTTGCCATGGTTTCTACAAATTTAGGCATGGTAGCGGTTGCTGCTATCGTTGGTCTTATCTTGGGAAATGCCTTTGGTTTAGGACAAGGTTTTGATATTGTTGAATCTGGTAAAAAGATTCGTGAAATCAAACCGATGGTTGATACATTCCGTGCGTTGATTCCAAGTAACCCAATTCAAGCTGCAGCGGAAACAAATGTTATCGGTATCGTAGTATTTGCAATCATCTTGGGCAGTGTTGCTCGTTTGTTGAAGAAAACTGGCACAAATAGCATGGAAATCTTTACTAAACTATTTGATGAACTTCACCAATTAATCTCCTGGGTTGCAGACTTCATCATTGGTCTCATGCCGTACGGCGTAGTTGCTTTATTGGCATCTACATTGGCAACACGTGGCTTACAAGCTATCTTAGACATGGGCCTATTCGTAGTATTGCTTTATGTTGGTCTTTTGATTATGTTCGTTGTTCAAGCTATCTTGATTGCTAGCTTCGGGTACAATCCGCTTACATACTTCAAAAAAGCAAAAGCTCCACTCTTGTTAGCTTTCACATCCCGTTCCTCTATGGGCGTATTGCCATTAACTGTTGAAACATTGACAAAACGTCTTGGCGTAAATGCTACAACAGCAAATACAGTAGCATCCTTCGGTACTACTGCAGGTATGCAAGGTTGTGCTGGCGTGTTCCCAGCGCTTGTTGTTGTGTACATCTCTAACGTAGCGGGTATTCCATTTGATTTGACTATGTACATTATGAGCGTTATCGTTATTGCTATCGGTTCTGTTGGTATCGCAGGCGTTCCTGGTACAGCTACAATGGCTGCATCTGTATCCCTTAGCGGTACAGGTCTTGGTGCGTACTTCACATCCATCAGCCCAATTCTTGCTATCGATCCATTGATCGACATGGGTCGTACATGCTTGAACGTATCTGGTTCCTTAACAAATGCTCTCGTAGTAGATAAGATTATGGGTACTATCGATAAAGACGCATATAATAACCCTAATGAAGGTCGAGTATAATTCTCGTACTAAACATTGACGTTATAATATAGTCATTAAAATCAGAACTAATCATATGAAAAGAACAGTCTTCGGACTGTTCTTTTTTATTTTAAAATTTACTCCATACTGATTTGACTCTTATTAAAAGTAATTATTATTACAGATTGTAAAGCATATTATTTGTAATTGATATTAAAATTGTGAGCTTGGCTACTAACATACGTATGCGTGTATGGTATACTAGCCTATGAAAAGTTCTGTATTATGCTTAATAAATATAAGCCAAGAGGGTACTAATATGATTACACAAGAGTTGAAAGATCGATTAATTGCAGATTATCCAAAGTTTGAAGATATGACGCATAAGTTCTATAAGAAAGAAATGTCTATTGCAGACTATAAAGGGCAATCCGGTGCCTATGGTAGTTACGCTGAGCGCGGTGCTAACTCCGGTATGAGCCGTTGGCGCTTCAATGGGGGACGCATGACTCGTCAGCACATGCAGTTCTTAGCTGACTCTATCCGTAAATATAACTTACAACACGTACATTTTACTACCGGCCAATGCTTGCAAATGCATGGCCTCGATGGTGATACAATTCTAAATCTCTATAAAGAATGTTATGATCATGGTATCTATAACCGCGGTGCTGGTGGCGACAATCCAAATGTGGTAGCTAGTATTTTACGCGGTATTGATCCTCGTGAAACCTTAGATATTACGCCATATGCAACGGCTATTAGCGAGTTCCTTCTAGAGCAAATGTTCTACATCAAAATTCCTCGCAAATTTAAAATGGGTATCGATAATGGCTTTGATAGTACGCCGCATGCTACGTTCAAGGACCTTGGTTTCAATTTAACGAAACACAATACCTTTGATGTATACGCTTGTGGTGGTATTGGCCCAAATCCTCGTATTGGTATTCCTGTAGCGCACGATGTGGCGCCTGAGGATGTTTTATACCATGTGAAAGCTATGCTTATGGTCTTTGCTAACCATGGAAATTTCAAAAACCGTGGCAAGGCTCGTACTCGCTATATGCCTGCGGAAATGGGTGGAGCTGAAGCTTTCATCAAGACCTATGAAGAAACATTGGCGATGGTGAAAGAAGTGGAACAATTAACCATTAATCCAGCTGACTATGCTTATGAAATTACAAAAACTGGTAAGCGTGATAAGTCTGTGGAAAACGATCGTATTCACCGTCAAAAACAAGAAGGTTTATACTACGTAGAATACCATCCGGCAGGTGGCGATGCTAATGTAGAACACCTATTGGCTGCTCTTGATTATGCTGTAACGCTTGATCAAGTAGAAGCGCGTATTGCGCCAGACCAAGCATTGTTCTTCATCAACCTCACTGCTGATGAGGCTCGTAAAATCGCAGAGTTAACAGACGACAGTGCTGAAAATGATTTCCGTCGTTCCGTGTCCTGTGTAGGCTCCACAGTATGTCAAATCGGCATGCAAGACTCTAATAGCCTTTTGAAAGATATCTTCGGACACCTTGAAGAAAAAGGGGTAGACACAAGTAAACTACCTCGTCTACACATCTCGGGCTGTCCACACTCCTGTGGTACACACCAAATCGGTGAAATTGGTTTCCACGGAGCTGTAAAATTAGTAGACAAGAAACCTACCGTAGCCTTTATCCTCGTAGACGGTGGCTCAGAACACATGGGCTCCGAAAACTTCGGTAAAATGGCAGGTAATATCGTAGCCACAAAAATTCCAGAATTCCTAGAAGCCTTGGCAAACATTCTGAACCAATCTCCAGAACCAGACTTTGGTACATGGAGAATGACACACAAAGCGGAATACATGGAACTTATAAAAGCATTTGAGTAAATTCCTTCTCCGCTTGTGATGGGTCCCCGTTTGATTGCGACAACTCAATAAATAATAAAAAGAGGTCCCTCTTTGCTCCGTCCTTCGCAAAGTCGCTGCATAGGGACCTCTTTTTATTATTTGAGCGTCTGCTATTAACTAGTCCCATCACAAGCTACATCTGATCTTTACTCAATATGCTTTTATGTGATAGGGGAAGGGAAGGACTAGCCGCAGGCTAGTCCTTCCTCTACGGTGGGCATGGCACCACTACTATAAAGCCTAGTCGCAGGCTAGCTTCTTCCAGATGGAGGGCGTGGCGCCATTAGTCTAAAGCCTTTTTATATAGATCAATCAGGTTATCTAGGTATTATGTGTTTTATGTGTGTAGTTCTATTTTGATGGGACGCCTTTATGAATATAGTTATAAAAAAGTACAAATATACTTGTGCAGCGACTTTGCGAAGGACGGAGCAAGCAAGTATATTTGTACTTTTTTAACTAGGTTGTAGAACTGAAATGGGGCCCCATCAAAATAGGGAGAATAACCTTGAAAAGCATATGTTGCCTAGATAACCCTTGATTGATTGTGTTATAATAGGCTTTATAGTAGTGTTTGGAGGATTTATCAGATGTTATTTACCGTCAATACAGAAGTCTGTACACGATGCGGCCTTTGCGTAGCTGACTGTCCAACAGGCTTGCTAGTGATGTCCGAAAATGGGCCTGTAACTGGCAAGGGAGGTTGTATCTCCTGTGGGCATTGTATTTCCGTATGCCCAACGCTTGCTCTTGATAGTGATATGACACCACGTAAAGAGCAAATCGATATCACAAAAGAACAAAAATTAACGCCAGAGCAAGCTGAGTTATTTTTACGCAGCCGTCGCTCTATTCGTAATTATCAAAATAAACCAGTTCCTGCTGAGCTTATTCGCAAGGTCTTAAACGTTGCAAGAATGGCTCCAACAGCAACAAATACACAAGGTATTTCCTATATTGTTATTCGGGACAAACAAAAGTTGCGTCGCATTGCAGATCTCGTTCTTGAGTGGATGCATTTGGCTGCGAAAACTGTGCCGATTATGCGTCTTTATGCTCGTGCAGCACAAGCTGAGGTCGATAAGGGTAAGGAATACATCTTGCGCGATGCGCCTGCGTTAGTAGTGGCCATCGGTTCTAAAAAAGATATTCACCGTACTCACGATAGCGGGCATTCCTGCTTGTCTTATGCAGAGTTGTATGCACCAACATTAGGTTTAGGCACTTGTTGGGCTGGCTTCTTTGAACATGCAGGCGAAGCAGAGTATAAACCACTATTGGAACTATTAGGTGTACCAGAGGATAAAATCATTGCTGGTGGTATCTTGATGGGCTATCCAAAGGTTCGTTACCGTAACATCGTGGAACGCCAACCATTGGACGTAACATTCGATACTGAAGAATAGTAGTGATTGATTACTAATAATAGTGATTGATACTAAAGAATAAAATAAAAGCGATACTCTAAACAGTTAGGGTATCGCTTTTTGGCATTATACATATTTTGCTGTAGTTACTACATTTGTTATGGTGATAGTCGTATTTATAGATCTATAAAAGATTGTTTATCAAAAAGACCGGCCTCGTATTGAGGTCGGTCTTTTGGTTAGTTTGCAGATGTAATGCTACCTTTGAAAGTATCGTTGATGAATTGTTTAATTGCATCAGATTTGTAAATGTCTGCAATTTTTTTGTAAGTTTCGTTGTCTTTGTCTTCACTACGTACCGCAAGTACGATGACTGTTAGTGGTTCATCTTTTGATTCGAAGAAGAAGCCTTGTTTTTCTACACTAAGGCCAGCACTTTGTACATAATTCATTGGAATAACTGCAATTGTTACATCATCTAGACTACGAGGTAATTGAGCTGCTTCTAATTCTTGAATCTTTATATTTTTCGGGTTAGATGTGATATCTGCAACAGTTGCTTTGAAGCCGACACCATCTTTTAACGTAATTAATCCAGCTTTAGCTAATAATACTAATGCACGACCACCATTAGTAGGGTCATTTGGAATAGAAACCGTAGCGCCTTCAGGTACATCTTGTACGCTATGTACACTATTACTATATAATCCCATACGCACTAAAAGGGTTTTACCGATTGCTACTAAGTTGGAACCATTTTGTTTGTTAAAGTTTTCCATAAATGGCACGTGTTGGTACGCATTCAATTGAATGTCGCCATCAGCAAGAGCTTTATCTGGTGTTACATAATCGGAGAACTCTACAACTTTAAGGTCGATACCTTGTTTTTTAGCTTCTTTTGCAACTGCTTCAGCTACTTGAGCGTGAGGACCTGCAGTAGCACCGATTTTAATTTCTTTTGGTGCTTGGCTAGATTGATTTGTATCTGTGCCGCAACCTGCGATGGCGAATGCTAGAACGCCAACGAGAAGAGGGGCAATAAATTTTTTTAATTTCATGTGAACATTCCTTTCTATATACATATAATATATATATCCTATCATGTGAATGGGATTTTGTATATAGAGCAAAAGATATCGGTTAGCTATAGATTAAAGCTATGGCTTTTATGAGCTCGCTAATGATAAGGGGTGTAGTATATCTAAGAATATCGAAAAAATGATATAATAGATATAAATTTCGTACAATTAGATTTATAGGTTTTATATGATATACATAGGAGGTCACTATGTTTAACTTTGATTTTTATAATCCTACACATATTGTATTCGGTAAAGATCGTTTGAGCGAATTAGATACATTAGTGCCAAAGGATGCAAAGGTGCTCATTACGTATGGTGGTGGCTCTGCAGTACGCAGTGGTCTTATTGACCGCATTGTTGCAGCTCTTGGCAATCGTAAGGTTGAGCAATTCGGCGGCATTGAACCAAACCCATCTCTTGAAACATGTGAACGTGCCGTTGCTTTCATTAAAGAACATGGCGTAGATTTCGTCCTTGCAGTAGGTGGTGGTTCTGTAGTAGATGCTACAAAGCTCATCGTTATGGGTGCTACCTATGATGGCCCTGTTATTGAGGTTATGAAAGCTGGTGTTCCAGAGGTTCCGGTAGAAATGGTACCAAATCCATTACCATTTGGTACCGTTATGACACTACCTGCCACAGGTTCTGAAATGAATAATGGTGCTGTTATTACCTATGGTAATGGTAAATTCCCTGTGTTCAGTAGCTTAGTATTCCCTAAGTTCTCTATGCTCGATCCAACATTGACTTTCACATTGCCAGAAAAACAAGTTAAGAATGGCGTTATCGATACATTCGTGCATACCACAGAGCAATATTTAACATATCCTGTAGACGGCCGTATTCAAGATCGTTTTAGTGAAGGTATTTTGAAAACTATGATTGAAATCGGCAAAGAAACAGTAGAAAATCCAGAAAACTACGACATTCGCGCTAATCACGTGTGGGCCTCTACCTTGGCATTAAACGGCTTGATCGGTACCGGCGTGCCACAAGACTGGGCAACACATCTTATCGGTCATGAGTTAACGGCGGCTTACCATCTTGACCACGGCATCACATTGGCTATTGTATTACCTGCGTTGTTAGAAGTGAAAAAATCCGATAAGCTTGATAAATTGGCCCAATATGCTACACGTGTATGGCATATTACAGAAGGTACAAAAGAGGAAAAAGCAGATAAGGCTATTGCAAAAACTCGTGAATTCTTCGAGTCCCTTGGCGTATCTACCCATTTGAAAGATTATGGTCTTGGCGTTGAAGCCGTTGATAAAATTGTGAAACAATTAGAAGACCATGGTATGACACGACTTGGTGAAAAAGGTGATGTAACACCAGAAGTAGCTCGCGAAATTTTAACGCGTGCTTTATAATAAATGACATTAACACTTTAAATGTATGTGATGTGGAAAGGAGGCGAGCCCTATGAATGAAATAAAAAATCGAAGTGCATTTTCCTTTGCATTTCCTATTATGGTTCCTATGGGTATCAGCTTCTTTTTCATAGGTTTAGGATTTGGTTTATATGCAACGAGCCAAGGGTTCCCTTGGTGGACGGCACCGGTTTTAGCGGCTACCATTTTTGCAGGATCCATGGAGTTTGTGACGATTGGCATGTTGATGGCCGGATTTGATCCGATTAATGCGTTTATACTGACCATGTTCGTTAATGGACGCCATTTCTTTTATGGACTATCTGCACTACAACGGTATGTACATATGGGTTGGAAATGGTTTCCTACGGTTGCTTGGATGTGTGATGAAAGTTTTGCCATCAATATGGCTACTAAGTTACCGGATGATGTGGATGAAAAGTGGTTTTACTTCCACGTGTCTTGGCTTAACTATGTGTTCTGGGTATTTAGTACCTTTGTAGGCGGTCTGTTTGGCAATCTCTTGGCCACCGTAGATTTACGGGGCATCGATTTTGTATTACCAGGTCTATTCATTGTGGTATTCCTTGAAATGCTGCTCAACGCAAAAAATAACAAGATAAGAGCCTTTGGCGTAGCTGGTGCCGCTATGGCGATAGTTATGCTCTTATTGGTAGGCAAATCGCTCTTTATGCTTTTATCTATGAGCTGTATGCTAGTAGCCTGCTATATTGCGTATAAGTGGGGAGGTGTACATCTTGACTAGTACAGAAATGGTCATCACCGTTGCTATTGTTGTAGCCGGTACATTACTTACTCGTTTTGGTGCCTTCCTCGTATTTCCACCAGGAAAAAAGGCGCCAGATTTTGTACTTTTTTTAGGTAAGGCTTTGCCGGCTGCCGTTATGGGCATGCTCGTTGTATATACCTTTAAAGAGACTGTCGTTCTAGCATATCCTTATGGTATCCCTGAGCTCATAGCATTAGTCGTTACGGTAGGATTACATCTATGGAAGCGTAACATGCTCATATCGATTGCTGCCGGTACAGTAATTTATATGATACTAGTACAAGCCGTATTTAATGTACCAAAATAAAATAAACCACTTATATCTATCTAACTTCGATATAAGTGGTTTTTTACATATATTGTTTTATTTACTTTGTCATCATAGTTGTAGTGTGTATTATAATTGATGCTAACTACAAATAGGAGTTAGTATGGACTATTTAAGTTGTAATAGTCGTTCAAGACCTGGTGCTGTATGGTGATCTTCTAAGAAGTCTTGTTGGTCTAATAGTTCCATAACGTCCATATCGATGTTTGTGAGCTTGAAATCGAATACATCAAAGTTAGCCTCCATATGGCTTACGTTATTTGCCTTTGGCAATGGAATGATGCCACGTTGGATGTGCCAACGCAAGATGATTTGATGTTTAGACACGCCGTATTTTTCAGCCAAGCTTTTGATGATAGGATGGTCAAAAATAGGTTGGCGGTCACGGGTGAATGGAGACCAAGCCATGCCCACTACTTGATGCTTTCTCATCAATTGAATAAGAGATTGGCGTTGGTTGAATGGATGACATTCAATTTGGTTCACCACAGGTTTCACATTGCAGTGATATAGCAAGTCGATTAAGCGATCTTCGTAAAAGTTAGATAGGCCTAACCCGCGCAATACGTTTTGGTCGTATAACTCTTCCATGGCGCGCCAAGAACCGTAATAGTCGCCAAGGGGTTGATGTACGAGCATAATATCGATATAATTAGTGTCTAATTTTTTCAAGGAGCTTTCAACAGCACGCATCGTATTATCGTAGCCTGCGTCGGTATGCCAAATTTTTGTGGTAATAACGATGTCAGTACGTTTAACGCCAGATGCTTTGATACCTCTGCCAACGGCCTCTTCGTTGCCGTAGTAGGCAGCTGTATCGAGTAATCGATAACCTACGTTTAATGCATTAGTTACGGCTTGTTCTGTTTCTCCTTCGCTACCTGTTTTGTAGGTACCATAACCGATAGAGGGAATAAAGCTACCGTTATTTAAAATTCTAAAATCCATCCGTTCTTCCATGAGAACCTCCGTTATATCCATTAATTAAAGGAATTAGCTTTCATACAATTCTAATTGATTTTATGATATACTAAGGTATTGATAAAAATCAATATGACAGGAAGTGACAGAATGAAATTAAAACGAATTTATTCTGTAGTTGCTATGCTTGGTGTTGTGATGATGGCCTTGGCCATCGCTGGTTGCGGTACGAAAACGGTATCCGTTGCTGATGTAACATACAAGGATATGCCACTGCAGATCCATAATGACGCCAATGTAACAGCTCTCAATAAGGCGACGGTAACGCCGACGTTGACGGGGCAGGTCGCATATGCTGTGAAAGTAGGCGACCAAGTACAACAAGGTCAAGTCTTGGCCACTGTAGATACATCGGCTTTACAGCAACAGCTAGCATCCTTACAAGGTCAGTTAGCGCAAGCCTCAGCTCAGTCCTATGCGACGTCTGTGACAACTACGACAGCAGCGTCTGTAGATAGTGCTCAATTGGCACAAGCTCAGAAGATGCGCGAAGCGGGCATGATTACTCAAAAAGAATATGATCGCATTGTAGAGCGGTCTCAGCCACAAACTACGACAGTAACAACTGGCGGTGGCGGCGGTGGTGCTAATACGGCGGCTATTGAGGCTCAAATCGCTCAAGTATCTGCACAAATGGCAGCATCTACAATTGTAGCGCCTATAGCTGGTACGGTAACAGCTATTTACAATGAAGACCGTCAAATGGCGATTGCAGATCGTCCATTCATGATGATTCAACAATCTACACCGATGGTAGCATCCCTTAGCATTCCTCGTGATGCGGCGATGAAGTTAGGCACACCTGACGCTAAAAAGGGGATTAAGGTACTCCTCAAGGTAGGCGACCAAGAATTACCTGGCGAATTGACCTATGTAGATGTAACACAGCCAGAAAATGTACCAAGTGTTCTTGTGAAAGCTACTTTCAACAATGACAAAGGCCTTATCAAGGCTGGCGAGTTCTATACGCTCATCATCGAGTCAGATATTAAAGCGAAGATGCTCACTGTACCAAGCAAAGCGGTTCGCGAAAACCAAGACGGCAAATACGTATATGTATTGACTGAAAATAATACGGTTGACGTACGTGTCGTTGAGGTCGGTATGACAGAAGACGATAATGTAGCAATTATTTCAGGCCTAAACGAAGGCGATAAGGTAATTACAACCGACGGAAACTTTGAATTAGGCGAATCTGTTAAATTATAATGAAGAACCATGTGGTTATAGGTACCCATGGTAAATACCTCGACCGAGGAATTTGATAGGAGGGATTATTATTTTAGAATTTAAACGTTTTGAACTAAGAGATAAACCATTAATCGATAAATATTTTGAACAACATCATTACGAAGCATCTGATAACTGCTTTACTACATTGTTTATGTGGCAAGATGCATATGGCATTCGTTGGGCTGAGGAAAATGGCGTATTGTACATCCAAGGTGGCGGTAAACGTGAACCGTTCCTATTGCCTCCATTTGCCGGTAAAGATGCAAAGTTCCTTGATGGTTTATTGCGCGCTAAAGAATGGTTCGTAGAAAACAATTTGCCATTCCGTTTCAAAGGTGTTAGCAAAGTTGTAAAAGAACGGATGGAAGAGTTATGTCCTGGTCGTTATGAATTTACACCTGACCGCGATAACTACGAATACATTTATAAGTCTGAAGATCTTATCAATTTATCTGGTAAGAAATTCCGTCAAAAGAAAAACCATTTGAATCAATTCCGTATGCAATATTCTAACTATGAATATATGCCAATCACTGAAGATATCATTCCATTGTGCCGCGAAACAGCAGCATCTTGGGTAGAAACTCATCATGAAGAAGGTATCGAAGATGAATTGGTTGCTATTAACTTATTATTCGATAATTGGGAAACACTAGGCCTTAAAGGTGGCGCCATCAAATTGTTTGGCCGCGTTGAAGCTTTCAGTATCGGTGAATTATTGAATGATAAAATGGCGTTGATTCACATTGAAAAAGCAAATCCAGATATCCGTGGTTTGTATCAAGCAATCAATAATGAATTCATTCGTCATGAATTTAGCGAAGTAGAATTCATCAACCGTGAAGAAGACATGGGCTTGCCTGGTCTTCGCCAAGCAAAAGAATCTTACAATCCAGATCATTTTGCTGAAAAATATGACGCAGTATATGCTAATGAAGCAGATAATGCAACAGGCGGTAAATAAAAATCTGAGCTATGAAGTCGATGCGCTTCATAGCTCATTTTTGTTATAATAGAGGTGTTAGCCTATCTATTTGATTGTATATGTTGTATTATCATGGCGATACGATACGATGCAACAGATAGAAAGTGGTTTTTATACTATAACGAGGATAGACTTATGGAATATAGAATTGCAACAGCTCAAGATACGCCACATGTGGAAAATCTATGGGCGTACTGCTTTGAACCAAAGGAAGATCCATTCTTCCAATATTACTTTACAAATTGCTATGAACCAGAAAATACAATGGTTGGCCTTGAACAAGATCAATTATTGAGTACCGTTCATTTGCGTCAATATAATATCAATGTTCGTGGTGCTGTATTGCCTACAAGCTATATGGTTGGCGTAGCCACACATCCAGCGGCTCGTCGTGGTGGCGTAGGTGGTGCGTTGTTAAAGGCTTCTCTTGAAGAACTTCGCAACCGCGGTCAAGCATTGACAATTTTAATGCCTTCCAAGGCTGCATTCTACCAACAATATGGTTGGGAACTCTATGCACATCAATGGGTGAACACTATGTCTCTTGAAGACTTGCGCCCTATGACTGATAAATCCTTGAGCTTTGGTTTACTTAATAGCGTTGACCAATGGACATTGCTTGATCCTGTATATAAAACATATACAGCCCGTCTTTCTGGTTATGCAGAGCGCGGTGAAAAGGAATGGAAACGCTTGCTCGGCAGCTTCTTTGCGGAAGGCGTGAATATCGCTGTAGTGCGCAATGATGAAGGTGTTATCGAAGGCTATGCGGTATATCGCTTAGGTCAACCTGAAATTCCTGTTTCTGAATTAGTTTATATTACACGTCGTGCCCAACGAGCATTGTTGAACTACTTCTATAATCACCGTTCTCAAGGCACTACTATTCGTTGGAATGAGGGCCTTCACGATACATACTATCGCTTCTATCCAGATGGTAAAAGCGGACATTCCACAATGCCGTACATGATGAGCCGTATTGTGGATGTGAAAGCTGCCTTCGAATCCATTCCTGTAAACCCAGAGGCTTTGATGATGCCTATTACAATGACCTTTGGTGTGAAAGATAGCCTTTGTGAGTGGAATGAAGGGTGCTATGAAGTCCAATATGGCGGTGCATTGACACCAACTGTTAAAAAGGTGTCTGACACATTAGATGGGGACATAGATATTTCTGTTGAAATCGGCGCTTTGAGCCAACTTTTAATGGGCACATTAACTGCTCGTGATCTTGCCTTTGAAGGTAAACTTTCAGCTAATGAAGAATGGCTAGAATTCTTCGATATTCTCTATCCTGAACAAAAAACATATATTAACGAATGGTGGTAATATGAGCTGGAAAACGTATACAGTGAAAGAACCAACAGAATTGACAGTCTCTAAATATGTAAAGGAACGCTTTTCATTATCCTCTCGAGATATTCAAATGATGTTCCGCAAGAAACGGGTGAAAGTAAATAGCCGTGTAGCCCATTCCCAGCGCTCCCTCAAAAAGGGTGATGTATTAACTTTGGAATTACCACAGGATAAGGACTATGGCGTTGATGTAGAAAAAGGTCCTATTACAGTTCTCTACGAAGATGCTCATACCTTGGTGGTTGATAAAGCTCCATTCATGCTTGTTCATCCAGCGGGACAAACTAAATCTGGTACATTGAGTAACTATGTGGCTGGGTATTATGCGAAAAAAGGTGTAGTTCACAAGGTGCGCCCTGTACATCGTCTTGACCGAGACACATCTGGTTGTATTCTCTTTGGTAAAACAAAGGAAGCTCAGCAATATTACACTGATGAATTACAAGCTGGTCGTATCGACCGTATCTACACAGGCTTAGTAGAAGGCTGTATTAACGAAGATGGCGTAGTTGATGAACCTATTGGTATTGACCCAGTATTTGATAATCGCCGTGTCATCGATGAATTTGGTCAACCGGCTCAAACGGAATATACCGTTCTTGGTCACGAAGGCGAACATACGCTATTGAAGTTTAAATTATTAACCGGTAGAACACATCAAATCCGCGTGCACATGGAACACATCGGACATCCTATCGTTGGCGACGCCATGTATGGGGCACGTAATAAACCCTATACACGTCAATGCTTACATGCGTCAGAACTCACCTTTGTACCCTATGGTAAGGACGAGCCTATAACGGTAAACTGTGAAGTAGGGGATGACTTTGGACATGAAAAGTAATAATTGCTTTTCTAATTTTTATCAATTATAATTTATATGATGATGTGGTCATAGAGCATGCCACGTAAAATAAAGAAAACTCAATTGCTAGATGTGGTCACAGAGCGTGCCACGTAAAACAAAAAAAGCTCAATTGATGATTGTGTATTCGTGTATACAAAAAACAATAGTGATAAAAATGCATAGTCTATGACTTAAAGTCATGGACTATGTTTTTTTTATATTTTCAATTCACAGTGGACAGGAGTATACTATGTATAGACAAAAATTCTATAGAATTTAAAATTTAGATGAGGTTATGGACGGTTACAGCCGATAATATCACTACAGAATGGATTCTTTAGAAGTAGTTTATAGTTTATACTTTCACCAAGACCGAACGGAACGATGCCGCAGAGCTTGGATTGATCAAGTGATATGAAGGAGTGCACGTTATGGATAGGAATCAGAGCACAATCGAGCAACAACGTCTAGATCAAGCTAGACTAGAAGCTAATGGTATGTACAGCAGCCAATTTGAAAAGGATGCGTGCGGCATGGGCTTTGTCGTTAATATTAAAGGTAAAAAATCCCACGATATTATCGATGATGGCTTGCGTATTTTAGAGCGCCTTGAACACCGTGGTGGTGCTGGTGCCGATAAGGACACAGGGGATGGTGCCGGTATTTTGGTACAAATTCCTCATGAGTTCTTTAAACGCGAATGCGAAGTGCTTGGTATCAACTTGCCTGCAGCTGGTGAGTACGGCGTAGGTATGATATTTGCCCATAAATATGAAAGCCTCCGTAACGAGCAAAAACGCATTTTTGAAGAGGTGGTACGTGAAGAAGGTCAAGTAGTTCTCGGCTGGCGTGAAGTACCAGTAGATGGTACAAAGGTTGGTAAAGAAGCGGCTGCTATCCGTCCTTGGATGATTCAAATCCTTATCGGCAAAGGCCCAGACGTAACGAATAATAAAGAATTTGAACGCAAATTATATATTATTCGTAAATTAGCGGAAAAACGTATTGTTCCATTGAGCAAGGAATTATCTAGCGATTTCTATATTGCATCCTTGTCCTCTAAAACAATCGTATATAAAGGTATGTTGACACCTGGTCAATTACGTGACTTCTATCTTGATTTGAGTGACCTTGACTTTACATCTGCATTGGCTATGGTTCACTCCCGTTTCAGTACGAATACATTCCCAAGCTGGGCTCGGGCGCATCCTAACCGTTTCTTAGTTCATAACGGTGAAATTAACACAATCCGTGGTAACGTAAACTGGATTAATGCTCGTGAAGGCAAAGCAGAATCTCCATTATTCCCAGATATTAAAAAAGTATTCCCTGTAGTTGATGACAGCGGTTCTGACTCCGCTATGTTCGATAACACATTGGAATTCTTGCACATGACAGGTCGTTCCTTGCCTCATGCGATTATGATGATGATTCCTGAACCTTGGGAACGCAACAATCTCATGAGCCAAGAAAAACATGATTTCTATGAGTTCAATAGTTTCATGATGGAACCATGGGATGGTCCTGCAGCTATGGGCTTCACAGATGGTACTGTTATCGGTGGCGTACTTGACCGTAATGGTTTGCGTCCTGCTCGTTATTATGTAACAACTGATGACCGTGTTATCATGGCATCTGAAGTAGGTGTAGTCAACGAAAACGCTGAAAATATTCGCGCTAAAGGTCGTTTGGAACCAGGCAAAATGCTTCTCATCGATACTGAAGAACAACGTATCATTTCCGATGAAGAAATCAAACAACGCGTTGCTACTGAATTGCCATATGATGAATGGGTAAAAGAACACGTTATTCACTTGTCTGAAATTACTCAAGCTGATGAAAAAGACGTTCCAAAAGTTGAAGATTTATTCAAAAATCAACAAGCCTTTGGTTATACTCAAGAAGATCTTGTACGTATGATCGTGCCTATGGCAAAAGATGGTAAAGACCCTGTAGGTGCCATGGGTGCCGATGCTCCACTTGCTATCTTGTCCGATAAACCACAATTGTTATACAGCTACTTCAAGCAAATGTTCGCGCAAGTAACAAATCCTCCAATCGACTCCATTCGTGAGGAAATGGTTACATCTACACGCGTTATGCTTGGTAACTCTGGTAACTTAACAGATCCTAACAAAGCTGGTACCTATGCATTATCCATGCGTACACCAATCCTTACTAACCAAGAATTGGCGTCCATTAAGGCTCTTGATTGCCGTCGCATGAAATCTGTTACATTGCCAATCCTCTTCGATCCAACTAAGGGTGCTGATGGTTTGCGCGATGCATTAAATGAATTATGCGAAAAAGCAGAAGAAGCAGCACGTACAGAGCAAAATGTATTGATTTTGTCTGACCGTGGTGTCGATGAAAATCATGCACCAATTCCTGCATTATTGGCTGTAGCAGCTGTTCACAATCACTTAATCAGAAAAGTATTGCGTACAGAAATCGGCCTTATCCTCGAATCTGGTGAACCTCGCGAAGTACATCACTTCTGTACATTGATCGGTTATGGCGTAACAGCTATCAACCCATACTTGGCTCTTGAAACTGTACGCGATTTACAAGCTCGTAAACGCCTTGGTGATATTACACCAGAACAAGCAGAAAAGAACTACATCAAAGCTGCTGTAGGCGGTATTATGAAGGTTATGTCCAAAATGGGTATCTCCACAGTTCGTTCTTACCATGGTGCACAAATCTTTGAAGCCTTGGGCTTGAATACAAACTTCATCAATAAATTCTTTGTAAATACACCAACACGTATTGGCGGTATTGGCCTTGTAGGCGTTGCCAACGAAGCATTGGCTCGTTTTGACCGCGCTTTCAAATCCGATGAATCCGTACTCGAACCAGGTGGTTGGTATGGTCCTGTAAAAGATGGGGAAGAGCATTTATTCAATCCTAAAACAATCGATCTTTTACAAGAATCCCTTATCAACGGCGATTATGCAAAATATAAAGAATACTCTAAAGCGATCCGCAACGATTACCATGTAACATTGCGTTCCTTAATGGAATTAAACTACCCTGTAGGTGGCGGTATTCCTATCGAAGAGGTTGAACCTGAAGAATCCATCGTAAAACGCTTTAAAGCGGGCGCTATGAGTTATGGTGCCATTAGTAAAGAGGCCCATGAAGCTATCGCTATCGCTATGAACCGCTTAGGTTCTACATCTAACTCTGGTGAAGGTGGCGAAGACGTAGCTCGTTTCAAACCATTACCAAATGGGGACAGCATGAATTCCGAAGTAAAACAAATTGCATCTGGTCGTTTTGGTGTAACTGCAAACTACCTCATTCATGCAAAAGAATTGCAAATCAAATGTGCACAAGGTGCGAAACCAGGTGAAGGTGGTCAATTACCAGGTAAAAAAGTATACCCTGAAATTGCAAAAGCTCGTCACTCCACTCCAGGCGTAGAGCTCGTATCCCCACCACCACATCATGATATTTACTCCATCGAAGACTTGGCAGAGTTGATTTACGATTTGAAATGCGTTAACAAAGATGCTCGTATTTCCGTTAAATTAACATCTGAAGCGGGCGTTGGTACTATCGCTGCTGGTGTAGCAAAAGCAAAAGCAGATAATATCTTGATCTCTGGTTACGATGGTGGTACAGGTGCGGCAGGTCGTACATCTGTAAAATACGCTGGTGTGCCTTGGGAATTAGGTTTGTCCGAAACTCATCAAACATTGATGCTCAACAGATTGCGTGACCGCGTTAAATTGGAAGTAGACTCCAAGTTGATGACTGGTTTCGACGTAGCTGTTGCTGCTATGCTTGGTGCTGAGTTATTCGGTTTCGGTACATTGCCACTCGTTGCTGTAGGCTGTAAAATGGCTCGTGTATGTAACCTCAACACATGCCCTTACGGCGTTGCTACACAAGACGAAAAATTGCGTGCTCGTTTCACAGGTAAACCTGAGTATGTAGAAAACTTGATGATCTTCATCGCTCGTGAATTGCGTGAAATCATGGCTCGCTTAGGCATTCGCTCCGTAGCTGAACTCGTAGGTCGTATCGATCTCGTTCGTCAAAAATCTCAAGACGATAACTTCAAATTGTCTCGCGTTGACCTTAAACGCGTATTGTTCCACCCATACATCGATGCATCTGTAGGTCATATGCACATGATTGACCAAGATCATGAATTGGAACGCACATTGGATATGTCCAAGCTCTTGCGTATGTGCCGTCCTGCCATTGAGGACCAAAAACCAATTCGCGCTAAATTGGCTATCAACAACATTAACCGTGTTGTAGGTACCTTGGTTGGTTCTGAGGTGACACGTCGTTATGGTGAAAGCGGTTTGCCAGATAACACAATCAAGTTGAACTTTGAAGGCTCTGCAGGTCAATCCTTTGGTGCTTTCATTCCTAAAGGCATGACATTAGAACTTGAAGGTGATGCGAATGATTACCTCGGTAAAGGCTTGTCCGGTGGTACAATCACTGTATATCCGCCTAAGAAATCCATTTTCGAAGCGGACGAAAACATCCTTATCGGTAACGTTGCCTTCTACGGTGCTACATCTGGTATAGCCTACATCAATGGTGTAGCTGGTGAACGTTTCGCTGTTCGTAACAGTGGTATCACTGCTGTTGTGGAAGGCTTAGGTGACCATGGTTGTGAATACATGACTGGTGGCGAAGTTCTTGTACTCGGTAAAATCGGCCGTAACTTCGCAGCAGGTATGTCTGGTGGCTATGCATACATCCTCGATTGCGATGAACGCTATGTAAATACAGGCCTCGTAGAATTACGCCCTGCTAATAATGATGACCTTAAACGCATTAAAGAATTAGTAGAACAACATGTATTGCACACTAATTCCGCTAAAGGCCGTCACATCCTTGAAAACTGGAATAACTTTGTAAACAGATTTACAAAAGTTGTACCTGTAGCATACGAAGAAATGCATGCTGCTATTGAACGCTATAAAGAACAAGGTTTATCCTTGGAAGAAGCTCAATTAGCTGCATTCAAAGAAAAATATGCAAAATAATTTCTAATCTAACTGTATCCTTTAGATAAGACATATGAAATGCCTCTATAGCTTTGACTATAGAGGTATTTTCATGTATAATATTTGTATTGCAATATTGGATCATGGCAGTTCTCGGGCCTGTGCAATGGGGGCCTGTGAATCGTGTCAGGACTGAGAGGTAGCAGCACTAAGCGGTAACCTTCATGTGCCACGGGGAACCCGGGGGCTGTCGTGATCGAATATTGCAAGGCGGCCTATGGGGCCGCTTTTTTTATGTCTAATTTAGGATAAATGATACTTTATTTTGAACTATACGATGTTTTATTGTGAACCATATGATGAAATTTTGACTAGGCAATATCAGCATTATTTATAAGTAAATATATTACTTTCGTATTGGGGAAAGAACTTTATTAAGGAAGTCAGAATTTCCTGAATATGGTATAATAAAGTATTGTAATTTTCGGAAAAAGGGGGTGTTCCAATGGCATATATTGCGTTATATCGTAAGTACCGTCCGCAGACCTTTACCGATGTGGTTGGTCAGCATCAAGTATCGGATACGTTGATGCGCGCTATCCGCGAGGACAAGGTGGCTCATGCGTATTTGTTTGCTGGTCCGCGAGGGACTGGTAAGACGAGTATGGCCAAGATTTTTGCACGCGCTATCAACTGTGAGCATGGGCCAACGGATCATCCTTGTAACGAGTGTAGTGCTTGTAAATCGATTTTGAGCGGTCAGTCCATGGACGTTCTTGAGATCGATGCTGCATCCAATCGTGGTATCGATGAGGTCCGTGCCCTTCGTGAAAGCGTTAAATTCATGCCAGTTGAAGGGCGTAAAAAGGTATTCATCATCGACGAAGCGCACATGCTTACGACCGAAGCGTGGAATGCACTCTTAAAAACTATCGAAGAGCCACCGGCTCATGTTATGTTTATCTTCGCTACTACAGAGATTGAAAAGTTACCTGTTACCATCGTATCTCGCTGTCAGCGATACACCTTTAGACGGATTACGTCTGACGATATCGCTCAGCGCTTATCCTATGTAGCGGAACAAGAAGGCTTTGGCTTAGATCCTGCAGCGGCACAGCTTATCGCAGTTCATGCAGACGGCGGTTTGCGTGATGCGTTGAGTATATTAGACCAATGTGCCGGTATGGCTACAGGTACTATTACACCTCAAGTCGTAGAGGAATTGATTGGCCTTGTTAGCAAGGAATGGATCATTCATTTCTTAGATGCCTTACGTAATGGGGATGGCCCCAAATTACTGTCCTATATTCACGATGCGTTATCAGAAGGTCGCGATGCAACGCAGATTATGGAAGCCCTCATTCAGCACGTACGTGCCTTGCTCGTTGGCAAGGTCGCTCCTGATGCGGATGAGCTCAAGGTATATGATGCCTTTAAAGATGAGTTTTTAGCTCAAGCTGAAAGTATCGATTTTAATGAGCTTAACCAATATGTGCGCAGTGCTCAATCCATTATGAATGATGCGAAACAGGTGGATAATCCACGAACCATCATCGAAATGGGCCTTTTAGTGCTTTGTGCTAAATTAGGCTCTGTTGATGAAAGCTTAGAAGACCGTGTGTATGCATTAGAGTCTTCAGAACGATCTGAACGAAACGACTTATTGAACCGCATGGCTCAATTAGAACAACGAGGTCCAGTGGCTTCTACGCCTGCTTATGGTGCCAATGCATTTGGTCCGCCTAGCGGCTATGCAAATAGCTTTGTTCCTGTAGACAATACGGCTACTGCACAGAGTACTCCTTTGAGTAGTGCTCAAAATACTACTGTTGGTACAGTGCCTCCTCCAAGTGGTGTAGGCATGACACCTCCACCGATGGGATTACCAGGTAGCACACCGCCTCCTATGAATGGAGTAGGTATGGCTCCGCCTCCAATGGGCGGCGTTGGTATGGCACCACCACCAACTACAAGTAGTGCACCAGAACGACCTGCTAGAAATCAAGCCAAAGGTCGTGGTAAAAAAGGCATTAGCACGCAAGCTATCATTAGTGATCAAATCTTGTCTGCTCAAGAGTATCGAAATATACAGTCTAATGTCATTAAATACTTGAAGGACAGCAATCGGAATATGACCTCCACCGTTATCGGTCAAGGTCAGCTTGTCTACGTAGACCAAAGCAAGGCGGTTATGGCCTTCAAAAATACATTGCACCTCAATGTAATGACCAATGAAGTAAACTTAGCGGAAGCGGCGGATGCTTTCACCTATACACTGGGCTATCCAGTACATGTGGAAATCGTAGACGCTCTTACACAAGTTTACAAAGATTATAAAAAGGCCTCTGGCAGTACGACGCAGCACCAAGTAAAAGCGCCGCAACGTCCACCAGAACCGATGGTTGACGTACAGAAGACCTCTGGTGGCCAGCCGACGCAAATGGATTTAACAAATCCATCAGCACCACAAGGCACTAACAATGCATCAGTGGGAAATAGTTCAGCAGGAGCTAATAGCGCTCAAGGTAGTAGTGCGTCACAAGCTCAACAACCTACTGCGCAGGTTGGCGGTTCAACTACTGAAGAACAATCTAGTAAACCTGATTCTGCAGCGGTAGATGCAGCAAAGGCGGCGGCTTTGGCATTCTTAGCGAAGAAGACGGGCGGTACCAATGCTGCTAGCAGTAGTACGAATACAGGTACAACAGTTGCTTCCGTAGAAGGTCAAACATCTGGCGGAGATGTGCCGATTACATCCTTTGATGGCAGTCCGTCCGGATCAGTTCCAGATGGAGAAATCCCTATCGAGTCGCTAGCAGGTTCTATTGAAGGTGATGATATTCCTGTTCATTCCTTTGATGATGTGCCTGTAGACGATATGGAGGAAGCTTATGTATCATCCTTAGATGATATGCCACCACATCCGTTAGATAGTGTCACTGTTATTAGCGAAGATGGGGAGGTCTTAGAACGCCCTATGGATAGCGGTGCCCATATTGAGGTAGAAGCTGTCCCAAAGTCTGATGGGGGCGAACAACAGGGAACCCCACAAAGTGATGATCAGACTGTGCTTTCACAAGTACCTATTGAAGTAACACCCATCGATAGTGTTACGGTAGCTCGTGAATACGCATGGGATCCAGAGCATATGACAGAAGAGGAGCGGAACAATCCTCTCTTGGCAGAAACATTAGAGAAATTATCTGAAGACCATGACATTATTGTCGAGGTCATCGAAGAATAAATTTTTGAGTATACCTGTTGGTCCTAAGACCTTTAGGTGACACATATGTTAAAATCTATGTCGCATGTTAGAGTTATGAGCATAGACAGTTAGTAAGGACAAGGTCCTAAAAGGAGGAATTACAATGTTTGGTAAAGGTATGGGCAATATGGCTGGCATGATGAAAAAAGTTCAAAAAATGCAAGCAGATATGAAGAAAATGCAAGAAGAATTAAAAACTCGTACAGTAGAGGCTTCCGTTGGTGGCGGTGCTGTAACAGTTGTAATGAACGGTGAAAAAATTATCGAGTCTTTGAAATTGAACCCAACTGCAGTTGATCCTGAAGACGTAGAAATGTTAGAAGATTTAGTAATGGCTGCTGTAAACGAAGCTAGCAAAAAAGTAGACGACCTCTTGGCTCAAGAAATGGGCAAAGTCACTGGTGGTCTTAACTTGCCAACAGGTTTATTCTAAATGACAAACGCTTTAGAACGGCTCGTAGAGCAGCTGCGCCGCTTGCCGGGTATCGGCTCCAAGTCGGCTAGACGCTTGGCCTATCATTTGGTAGAAATGCCGAAGGAAGAGGTAGACCGTCTCGTGGAAACCATCGTAGAAGCGAAGGGGGCTACGCGTCACTGTTCTATTTGCTTTAACTTATCAGCTCAAGATCCTTGTGAATTCTGTAGTAATCCTAATCGCGATCAAACGACGATTATGGTCGTTGAAACATCTCGCGATGTTATTGCTATCGAGCGCAGTGGTGACTATAAGGGCTTATATCACGTATTGGAAGGCGCCTTGTCCCCTATGGAGGGCATCGGTGCTGACGATATTCGCGTAAAAGAATTGATTGCTCGCCTTCGCGATGGTGTCGTTCAAGAGGTTATCCTCGCTACAGACCCGGATGTAGAAGGGGAAGCGACCGCTCTGTATTTGGCGCGCTTGTTAAGCCCAAGTGGCATTAAGGTAACGCGTATTGCCCGTGGTGTGCCTGTGGGTGGCGATATCGAATATGCCGATGAATTAACATTAGGCGGTGCTGTAGTGAACCGCCAAGAAATGAAAGGATAATATGGGAGCTTTATTAGCATCACCGATTATATCGGCGGTTGTATCCGTTGCTGTAGCCTACATTGCTTTCAAAGTAGCATTTTTCACCATTAAGCGAGTGGCTATGAATGCAGTAACTGGTATTTTGACGTATTTAGTATGCGTTCATATCCTCAATATTCCTATGGATATTGGTTTGGGCGTATGGGCTTTAACAGCAATTCTAGGCCCTATTCCAATGCTCATTGCTGCCGGATGGTACGGCTTTTTAAAATAGGAGGACCTCATGCTTATCAATCGTGAACAACAACGCGTTATTGATGAAGTTGAACAGAATATCCTCTTGTTAGCGTCCGCTGGGACGGGAAAAACGAATACACTTGCTTATCGAGTGGCTCACCTCATCGAGGGCGGCTATGCGAAGGCGGAGAATATCTTGTGCATGACCTTTACGAACAAGGCAGCAAACGAGATGAAAGACCGCATTCAATCGCTCGTAGGCAGTCCTGCAAAGGCTGTGGAGATTAGTACATTCCACAGCTTTTGCTTTTTCGTACTCCAACAAGAGGGGAAGCGCAATGAAACCTTGTATACGGATGTAACGATCTTTGATGAAGAGGATTGCAAGGAATTGTCTGAACCGTATCGTCCAGGTAAGTTGCGAGAAATGTCCTTTGCCAACATCATCGGCATGGTAAAAGAATATCGTTCCTTGTATGGGTTCTATTCTGATGATCTCGTAGGCGATTATAAACGAACTATAGAGCGCTTGCAGAAGGAACAACGTGCCGCAATTGAACAACAGTTCTCTAGTTTTGGCAATGTTTTGTATAGTGAACTCCATGATTTCTTGAACCATGGTCACGAATGGATTGCTGCTTATGATGAAAGCTTAGCCTCTGTACATGGTCTAGATTTTACGGACCTCATCTGCGGTGTTCATCGCCTCTTCCAAGATCCTGTAGTTCGTGAGCGCTGGCGCAGTCGTTACAGTTATATCTCTGTAGATGAAATGCAAGATACGGGCGTACTAGAGTATAAGGTATTAGAAATGCTCTGGGAAGGTAATCACGTTCTCTTATGTGGTGATTATTTCCAAACCATATACGAATGGCGTGGGTCCAATCCATTCCGCTTGCTCAAACAGTTTGATGCGGATTTCAAGCCTTTAAAAATTATCTTCTATGAAAACTACCGTTCTAACTGGACGCTCTTTACGATGGCTTTCAAAACATTGCAGAATATGTTTCCTGATCTTGTAGGCTCTATCTATACTGAATTGCCACGTGCCAATAGTGAAAGAAAGGGCAAGCCCGTTCTTATTAAAGGTTGTAAAAATAGCTATCTTGAGGGCCGATATATTTACGAAGCCATCTGTGCCTTGCCAAAGGATGCTAACATTGGCGTTTTAGTACGGGATAATAAAAAGGCACAGCGGCTGAGTGACTCCTTTGAACGACTTAATAATGAAAAACCTGAAGAGGAACGCCGTCACTTCATGATTATTGACGAGTTTAAATTCTTTAGACGCCAAGAAATTAAGGACGTTATGGCTTACTTCAAACTGCTCATGAACCCGAATGACTCCGTCAGTGCTAAGCGCATTATTAAACGTTATGTTGCGGGTATTGGTGACGCTCGTATCGCCGCTATTGAAAGCCCTGAGACGCGTCAAGTAGGCTTGAAATTGACGGACTTTATGGATATGCCTATCTTTGAAGCCGAGCCTTATGCTAAGCTCGTTAGTGGCTTAGAGAATCATGAGGTTGTAGTATACGACGTGGAAAGTACTGGTACCGATACGTCCCAAGACCGCATCATTCAAATTGCAGCCATTCGTATCGATGAAAATGGACAAGTGTTAGAGTCCTTTGAACGCTTTATCAACCCCGGTGTGCCTGTGGGACAATCCGAAGAGGTGCATGGCTTCTCCAATGCGTATTTACAAGAACACGGCGAAGACCCAGCTACGGTGCTACAAGCCTTTAAGGAATTCTCCAAGGGTGCTATCATCGTAGGTCACAATGTAAATTATGATGTGACTATCTTTACCAACGAATTGGCACGTCATAATTTAGGAAATCCTCAGTTCAAGGCGATTTATGATACCTTAGATATTTATCGTCGTTTTTACCCTAATTTGCCAAATCATAAATTGGGCTTCCTAGCATCCGAGTTCCCTATCCATCATGAGCCTACGCACAATGCGATGGACGATATCTTGGCCACTGCACAGCTTTTAATCTATGCGGTGAAAGAAAATATCGTGCCTACCACAACAGGCCGTATGGTGGCGATTAACAAATATAAAGCGGCTTTTACCAATATTGCGTCTCAAATGGCGACCTTGCGTAGAAAGGCCTATACGGAATTGCCTACGAAGTTATTGGCGTACATTATGAACCAAATGGGGGTTCTAGAGTACTACAAATCTCATGGGGAATCGGCGAAGGTAGAGCATATACGGGATCTATATCGCATCATGGAGAAACTTGATGCTGCTTATGAAGGGCCAGCTGGTTTGGCTCGATTAAATCAAATCTTGCAGATGGCGGCCCTCACAGCCGGTGAGCCTGCTCAACAGGTACGCAATGAAGATCGCATTCCAATCATTACCATTCACCAAGCGAAGGGGAGCGAGTTTGACCACGTGTTCTTGGCAGGCCTTAACGAAGGTACCTTCCCAAGTCCTTTTGCTATTGCAGAAGGTCGTGAAGATGAAGAAAAGCGCTTGTTCTATGTGGCTATTACACGACCTAAACAAGAGCTGACTATTACCTTTGAACAAACGAATATACGTGGCCGAGCTGTTCAACCGAGCTCGCTACTGAACTACATGCCACGAGACCCTGAGCTCGTAGAAAGGAGATACTAATGGCGCGAAAAACACATCGTCCAGATGATATTTTGTGGACTGTCAATGCCGCAGATGTAGAGGCTGCACATAGTGAGAAACAAGATATTACACTTGGTGCAGTACTAGATACTCGATATCCTCGTAAGTCCTTAGTCAAGCTATTTGAGGAAAAACTAATCCATATCAACGGACATAAGGCGACGCCAAAGGATGTTATCTCCGAATGTGACGAGATTTGGATTGCTATGGCGAAGGAAAAAATCGATTACGAACCAATTGAAATGGATCTACATATCCTATATGAAGATGATGATCTCCTCATTGTAGATAAGCCTGCTGGTGTGACAGTAAACTCTAAAGACCAAGTATCTCTTGCTAATGGTGTAGCATACTATTTTAAAGAGAATGGTATTAAGCGGAAGGTTCGTTTCTTGAATCGCTTAGATAGAGATACGACGGGCTGTATCGTGATTGCTAAAAGCGGTTTAGCCCAAAGTCTTTATCAACAGCAAATGGACGATAATACCTTTGAAAAGTGGTATATGGCCACTGTTGAAGGTATTGTAGAAGCTGATGAAGACTCTTTAGTATTACCTATGGATCGTAGTACTGATGGTATTCATTATGAAGTCAATCCAAAGGGGAAGGAAACGCGTACCGATTTTTCCGTCCTATGTAGACATTCTTCACAGCCTGTGGATAACTCTGTGCATAAGTTGGTAAAATCTGTGGATATAGCTCAAGAAAATGTGGATATAGAATTACAAAATGTGGATAAACATGGTGTAAATGTGGACAAATCTGTGCATAACTCATCAAAATGTGGATATACTGAGGTTTTAGTTCGTTTGTACACAGGGAAAACACATCAAATTCGTGTAGCTTTCAGCCATATAGGTCACCCTCTTGTAGGGGATACATTATACGGTGCACAACCGACAGGACAGCCTTTCCAATTGCGGGCTCAGAAGGTAGTATTTACACATATGCGCACAGGGGAACGCATTACGGTTACCGCGTAATTTGATCTGATTATATTATTGTTAACAATATATCTGTCCTATATATTGTGAAGTCATAATACATCAAATATTCTAATTGAGAATTGAGAATTATTGATAATTCAGTAATTACAATGATTTTATAAAAATTTTTCAAAAAATATAATGACAAATGATAATCGATAAGCTATAATAAGAACATAGATAAATCGATAGGCTTCGATTTGTAGCTTAGTGAAATGAATGTAAGAGGTGTAGTATGATTTTGCAAGAAAATAGTGCAGCACGTAATCGGGGAATTACGCTTGCCAGTATAAAAGGTATTATAGGTAACGTCGTTCTCGTTATCTTTAAAATGATTGTAGGCCTTGCGTCTAACTCCATCGCTATCATCCTTGATGCGGTGAACAACTTAACGGATGTATTGTCCTCTGTATTGACCATCGTTGGTACAAAATTAGCCGCTAAAGGGGCCGATAAGGAGCATCCTTTTGGACATGGTCGCATAGAATATATGACTACCATGGCAATTGCCTTCATCATCCTTGGTGCAGGTATCGGATCTCTTAAAGAATCTATTGATAAAATTCTTCACCCTGAGGTATCTACCTTTGATATTCCAAGCCTCGTTATCATCGCCGTTGCTATTGTGGTGAAAGTTGTGATGGGCCGCTATATCAAGGCACAAGGCGAGAAATACAAATCTGATGCGCTTGTAGCGTCTGGTATAGATGCGCTCTTTGATGCAGTAATTACCTTTGCCACATTAGTATCTGCAGGCTTAGTATTCTTCTTTAACTTTGATATTCAAGGTTATGTTGGTGCAGTGATTTCTGTTTTGATTTTGAAAGCTGCTTATGACATTTTAAAAGAAATGTATAATCACTTGCTTGGTGTTCGTGCAGATGATAACTTAATCCGTGATATTAAAGAAACCATCGCTCAACATCCAAATGTAGGTGGTGTATATGACTTGGTTTTGAATAGCTACGGACCTGGTGAAATAATTGGCTCTGTACATATTACCGTACCAGATACGATGACTATGGCTGATATTCATCCTTTGACAAAAGGTATTGCTGTTCATCTTTATAAAAAATTTGGTATTAATATGACCGTTGGCGTCTATGCTGAAAACCAACCAAGTGTGGAAGTGCTTGAAATTAGACAAGCTCTTGACCAAGTTGTAAGCTTATATACACATGTTGTACAAGTACATGCCTTTTACGTACACGAAGAGAAGAAAGTTATCTACTACGATATTATCTTTGACTTTGACGAAGAAGATCCACATGGTACATTAGAAAAAATTAAAGCAGAAATGCAAAAACGCTGCCCTGACTATGTACAATTTGCTATTGTAGATACAGACTTCAGTAACTAATAGAATATAAATAAAGGCTTCAACCAATCATCGACGAAAATATTTCGCTAAGAAATGGTTGAAGCCTTTTCTTTTACTAGGCTATAGATTTAGTTATACTATAAGTCTAAGAGGGGGTTCTATGTTGCGATGGAACTAAGTAATTAAGGATACTAGTTCTAAAACGTTAGACTGACTTGAAAATTATACACTAAGTGAATATAATATATTGTATAAAATATAATTTGTTTAGGGAATCTCATATGAGGAGAGATAGAATGAAGAAATTTGCTCTTACTACATTAGCTGTAATGGCGGCCGTTGGTGTGTTGGCGGTTCAGCCTGCAGATGCGAAGAAGGTACAACAAGATCCTGCAATATCACCTATTGAAATGCCTATGAATGATGAAATTCAACAGGTTAATGGTGTATCCAAGTCTACCAATAAAGAGACACAACGTTTATCTAATAAGTTAGCAGATGCTACAAGAGTGATGATTAAGAAGAATTGGAAGACTATCTATATTAAAGCAGTGCCTACAGGAGATAAAGCGGCTGTACGTTTCTATTACACAGATAAAAATGGTCAAGTATATAATGGCCAAGTTATTAGAAATACAGGTCTATCCAAAGGCAAATATATGACTGGTTCTTTACGACAAGTTGAAGCATTACAAGAATTAGTAAACCATTTGCAACAGAATGGTCAAGAGGTACCATCCTCCATTGATCTTATCATTACCCAAGGCGGATATCGTACTAAGACGATCTTCAATTATGGTGAAGACACAAGAAATCTACCTGCTTATCAACAACAATATGAAAAACAAAACTTCCCTACTATGAAGTAACAAAAAGCTCGTGCTATGTGATATGTACCCATTTTCCTGGACACATATTATTTACTAGCCTAAACACATGGATGCTTCCCTGTATTTTACAGGGGGCATCCATTTTGTTGTACGCCGAATAGGCATGACTAAACCCCCAGTTAAACTGGGGGTTGGTAAAAATTCTTAGAGAAAAGGAA
>NZ_JAJEQD010000019.1:0-32784 GCF_020687175.1 Veillonella fallax
AAGATAAAATGCCGATAGAGCTAGTATTTAACTAGTTCCATCGGCATTAACAGCAACACTTTTTGTCCTATAACCCTAAAATAACTGTTCCATTAGCTACTCCTTCTCTATTCTCTCGCTTTTACACAACACGATATATATTTTCACTGTATCATACTTTCACCATACAAAAAAGGACCCTCCAAAGAGAGTCCTTAATTTATATTGTTATGCTATTAAGCGTTTTTAGCTACTTCAACAAGTTTAGCGAATGCTGCTGCATCGTTAACTGCCAAGTCAGCCAACATTTTACGGTTAACTTCAACGCCTGCTTTAGTCAAACCAGCGATGAAACGGCTGTAAGTTGTGCCATTGATGCGAGCCGCTGCGTTGATACGAGCGATCCACAATTGACGGAATTCGCGTTTTTTCGCACGACGGTCACGACGAGCGTAGTACAACGCTTTCATTACTGTTTCGTTAGCTTTTTTGAACAAACGGGAACGTGTACCGCGGTAACCTTTAGCTAATTTTAAAATCTTTTTATGACGTGCATGAGCTGTAACGCCCTTTTTCACTCTTGCCATTGTATATTCCTCCTAAATTACGATATATCGATCTAATAGTTAACGATTAAGCGTATGGTAAGCATTTAGCTACGCGTTTGTGGTCAGCTTTTGCAACCAATGTAGCTTTACGCAAATTACGTTTACGAGCTGGAGATTTTTTCTCAAGAATGTGGCTTTTGAAAGCTTTTGCACGCTTGAATTCACCAGTACCAGTTACTGCGAAACGTTTAGCCGCTGCGCGACGAGTTTTAATTTTTGGCATAATTATAATCCTCCCAAAACATTATTTACTTACTAAAATCATGGTCATGTTACGACCTTCTAATTTAGCTGCTTTTTCAATAGACGCTGTTTCTTTGAGTTCTTCAGCGAAACGTGTCAATACTGCCATGCCTAGTTCTGGATGTGAAAGTTCACGACCGCGGAACATGATAGTTACTTTTACTTTGTTACCTTCACCCAAGAATTTGGATGCGTTTTTCATTTTTACGTAAAAGTCATGGTCTTCAATATGTGGACGTAACTTAACTTCTTTTAAAGTTACGATTTTTTGTTTCTTCTTCGCTTCTTTCTCGCGTTTTTGTTGTTCATAACGATATTTACCATAGTTCATAATACGAGCTACTGGTGGTTTAGCGTTAGGTGCAATTTCCACAAGATCAAGATGCTTTTCTTCAGCCAATGCCAATGCCTCACGGCCAGACATAATGCCGATTTGTTCGTTTTCAGGACCTACGACACGAAGTTCACGAGCACGAATCTCTTCATTAATGCGTGGTGTATCCTTGCTAATAGCGTTCACCTCCAAGAGAATAAAAAAAACGGACGGCAAACACCATCCGAATAGAGTTCTCTATATTAACCTCATACTTCTCGGTATTAGGTGAGTGGCGGATGGCCTCTGCTTCATAAATTACTTAATTATAATAACAAATCGACTGGTGAAAGTCAACAAAAAATAATGATCTTTTAACAATGAATTTGTTATTACAACTCTTATAGTATAACAGACATTATAAGTTCTGTATATAGGTATACTTACTGAAACCGCGCTCTCTTTATGTATACAATATTCTTATAAATTATACAACTAATTCTATAGAAAATACGATACAATAATATTCATAGAGTAGTCTAGCTTATATAGTGTACTTTATAGAATAGTGTACTTTATAGGATAGTGTACTTTATAGAATAGTATGCTTTATAGGATAGTCTGGCTTATATAGTTTACCTTATTTATTATTATACAGTAATAGGTATTACACAAATTGAAAGGAGTTTTATTATGAGTGTAACAACTACTGCCCCTCCTCAAAAGGCGCGTACAACTGCTCAAAATATTGGACTTATTTTATCCTTTATTGTTTTAGGCGGTATTTTATTATTGCCTACACCAGAAACATTATCTACCGGCGGTCATCGTATGATCGGTGTCCTCGCCTTTGCCATCATCTTATGGATGACCTCAGCAGTTTCCTATCCAGTAAGTGCTACCATGATTACTGCACTTACCGCTTTACTATTAGGGTTCTCACCGAATCCCGAAGCACCTGCTAAAGCGATGGGCACAGCCAATGCCTTGAAGCTGATCATTTCTGGTTATTCTTCACCAGCCATGATTCTCGTAGGCGCGGCTATGTTTATCTCTGTAGCTATGCGTAAAACAGGTCTCGATCGTCGTATCGCCATGTTAGTACTATCTAGCGTTGGTACTAAGGTTAGCCGTATTTATTTAGGTGTTATTATTACAGGGCTTATCCTCGCCTTCTTCGTACCTAGTGCAACAGCTCGTATTGCTTGCTTAGCACCGATTATCATTGGTATTGTTGAGAACTTAGGTATTGAACGTAAAAGCCGCGTAGCCGCTCTACTCATGGTAGGTGCCGTACAAGCCGATACGTTCTGGAATATTATGATTCAAACGGCTGCCGCTCAAAATCTTGTGGCTGTAGGCTTTATACAAACTCAGATGAATACATCTATTAGCTGGATAGATTGGCTTACTGCAGCGGCTCCATTCTCCATCATTATGGTTATCATCGCCTATTTCTTAACACAAGCATTAATTAAGCCGGAGTTTAAAGAACTTGTAGGTGGCGATGTACAACTCGCTAAAATGCGCCAAGAAATCGGTCCTATGAGTACTGACGAAAAGAAACTATTATGTATCTCTATTGGTCTACTTGCATTATGGGCTACTGGTGGCAAGCTCCATTCTATCGACACAACAACTACAACAATTGTGGCCATTGCATTATTCTTCTTCCCTAAAATTGGTATTATGGACTGGAAATTTGCACAGCCAAACATCGACTGGGGTTCCATCGTTATGTTTGGTGCTGGTATCGGTCTTGGCTCTGTATTACTTAAAACAAAAGCAGCCACTTGGCTTGCTCAAGTATTCGTAAACGCTTTCTCCCTTGAAAGCGCCAGCGTATTTATTTTAATTGCTGTAATGGCTGCCTTCCTCATTGTCATTCACCTAGGCTTTGCCTCTGCTACAGCCCTCTCCTCTGCTATGATTCCTATCGTAATATCCATCGTAGTAGGTCACAATGCAGAAGGTCTTAACCCAATTGGCGTAACCATGCTTATGCAATATGCGATCTGCTTCGGTCTAGTATTACCAGTAAACTCTCCACAAGGTATGGTAGCTTACGGTACCGACACATTCGACGTAAAAACATTTATGACTACAGGTATTCCATTGACTATTATTGGCTATGTAATGATGCTCGTATTTGCTCTTACATATTGGCACTGGATTGGTATAGCTTAAAAGTAACTAACAAAACATCAGAATCCTACAATTTCTTACTAACAGAAATTGTAGGATTTTTTGTTTTAACTGGTTAACTTACGCCATATCCCCACTTTATCTATTATGCTCACTCACTCTATCGCTTACTTCAATACTTACTCTATTTCTTACTCTATTTTTTCTGGACTGAAATGTCTAAGTATAAATGTTAGATCAGATTTAATATTACTCTTCTTATTTTTGCGCATAGCTGAAAACATATTACCTAATACTTTATCATGCACAACTTGTACTTCTTCAAATAAAAGCTTTCCTTCATAAGTCAAAGCAAGACTTTTAGATCGTCTATCAGTTGAACACACACTACAAGTCAGTAAACCTTTCTTTGTTAAATTTTTTACAACTGCAAATAAATTTCCATACGACACGCGTAACTCATCCACTATAAAGCCTAATGTTGGTTTACACGACGAAACATAGACAAACTCCAACACATTATATTGCATCGGTGTCAACCCAAAACGTCTTAATACAGCTACCTCCTTATCATGAACCACCGTATATATACGCTCAAATAAAAACCATAACTTCTTATCCTCTGGCATAAATACATCTCTAAGCACTCTTTTGGCTAACTTTAACCGTTTACCGTATCGCATAGCTCGCTCTAATCGATTAAAACCTTCTTCACTTTCACTAACCTCACGCAATCGTAATCGCGCCAATAAACTCACTCCTTTACCATTTTACAAATTTTCCATACATAACCTATTTTCCAGATACTACCAGTTAAAAATATTTATTTTTAACTGGTAGTATCTCTAAAATGACGTGTATCTCTGCTTAGCAAAATTATTTTTAACTGGTAGTATCTCTAAATCAGCTTATATCTTCACTTAGCAGAATTACTTTTAACTGGTAGTATCTCTAAAATGACGTGTATCTCCACTTAGAAAAATTACTTTTAACTGGTAGTATCTCTAAAATGACGTATATCTCCACTTAGCAAAATTACTTTTAACTGGTAGCAGCAGCTTGCATTGTGTTTTTACATCAAAATTTGAATAGCCAAAATAATATTCGACAAAGATTCTAAAACTCCTGCAAAATAACAGTATTATTCCAAAATACTAGAAATATAATTACAAATTTAAATACAGGTACAAAAAAAGCGCCGTCCGAAGACAGCGCTTAATGTAGTTAAATTATTTACTAATCTTATTTACTAGTTTTGTTTATTAATCTTATTGACTGGTTTTCTTATTCTAATTCCTTACCTTTAAGTTCAGGGATCAAGAATAGGGTTGCAAGAATATCAAATACGTAGATAATAGCTAGGAATGCAATTGCTACTTGGTAGGAGTACATAGAGATGATCATTCCTACTACCATTGGACTAAAGCCGCCTACAGCACGACCGATATTAAATAGTACGTTTTGAGCCGTTGCACGGGCAGTTGTTGGGTAGGCTTCTGCCATCAAGGCACCATAACCACCCATCATACCATTTACAGCAGCACCTAAGATAGCACCAGCAAATAGCATCGCTGTTGGATCAGATAGTTGAGAGTAGATTAAAATAGATGCTACAGCACATACTTGGAATAGAATAAATGTAGGTTTACGACCGATTTTATCTGCCAAACGTCCAAATAGCCAAATACCAACCATCATGCCACATACAGTAACAGCTGTCCATAAACCGGATTTTGTAAGGGAGAAACCTAATTGCTTACTTAAGAAATTAGGTAACCAAATCATAATACCGTAATAACCAAAGTTTTGAACTGATGTTAAAATAGCAACACCAATAGATGTCTTTGTTGTTCTTACATCTTTTACTAATAACTTGAAAGAGTTAGTATGTGAATGTTCCTTAGATTCTTTACTTTGTACAAAGATTTCTGGTTCATGTAGTTTAGCTCGGAATACCCAAGCAACCAAGGCAGGAATAATACCGACCATAAACATCCCGCGCCACCCAATAATAGGAATGAGTAACGGTGTTAACAAAGCGGCCGCTAATACGCCTAATTGCCAACCAAGGGCAACATAACTTGTTGCTTTAGCACGGTGCTTAGCAGGCCAAGCTTCGGCAGCTAAAGCCATGCCAATCCCAAATTCACCACCTAGACCAATACCAGCGATTGTACGGTAAATAAGAAGATCCCAATACCCTTGAGCAAAGGCACAAAGACCTGTAAATACCGCAAAAAGTACGATAGTCCAAGTCAATACGCGAACGCGACCAAACTTATCGGACAAGGTACCAAAGATAAAGCCACCTAGTACGGCACCTACCAAGGTCCACGTTACAAGAGAACCGGCTTGACCTGTAGTTAATCCTAAATCTCCAGAAATTAAGGTTAGCATAAAGCCTAAAATCAAGAGATCAAAACCATCCATTGCATAACCAATAGAGGACCCAATGACTGCTTTCCAGCCGTATGAATTTACTTCTTTCATAATATTTCCTTTCGCTACTCACAGGTAACAATTAAAGAGATAGCCCCCACTATACAAATGGCCAACTCCTAGACTTAAGTCTAATGAAAGGCTTAGTATATGGGGGCTAAATTTATATATGTTTATTTTAACACATATAAGAGATTAGATTATAACCAATTAAATATAACAACTCATCATATCCGCATCAACTATATTGATGAATAAGTCATCTAAATCAATTAGTTACGTTCTTTGATTTCAATTTTAATGGAATTGAAGAATTCTTCAAATGGTACGGAACCTAATTCGTCACCACCGTGTTTACGAACGTTAACTGTACCTTCTTCAACCTCTTTATCACCTACAACAAGCATGTAAGGAACTTTTGCCATTTGTGCTTGACGGATTTTATAACCGATTTTCTCGCTACGATCATCCACTTCTACACGTACATAGTCGCGGTGCATTTGTTTTGCCAATTCTTTAGCATATTCAACATGTTTTTCAGAGATAGGCAAGATTTTAACTTGTACAGGAGCCATCCAAGTTGGGAATGCGCCTGCATAGTGTTCAGTTAAGATACCGATGAAACGTTCCATGGAGCCGAAGCATGCACGGTGAATCATGATAGGACGATGTTTTTGACCATCTTCACCAATGTATTCAATTTGGAAACGTTCAGGCAAGTTCATATCCAACTGGATAGTACCACATTGCCATGTACGACCTAAGGAGTCTTCGATATGGTAGTCAAGTTTAGGACCATAGAATGCACCATCGCCAGGGTTGATTACGTAAGGAATACCTTTTGCTTCAATGGCATTGCGCAATGCTTCTGTAGCTGCTTCCCAGATTGCATCATCACCCATTGCATTGTCTGGTTTAGTAGACAATTCAACATGGTATTTCAAGCCGAATTGGCTATAAATACGGTCGAACAATTCGATAACTTTCATCAATTCAGATTGCATTTGATCTGGCAACATGAATACGTGAGCATCATCTTGTGTAAATGCACGTACACGGAATAAGCCGTGTAAAGCACCGGACAATTCATGACGGTGTACTAAACCAAGTTCAGCGTAACGTAATGGGAAGTCACGGTAAGAATGCATTTCGTTTTGGTAAACCAAGATACCGCCTGGGCAGTTCATTGGTTTAATTGCATACTCTTCATCATCAATGATTGTAGTGTACATATTTTCACGGTAATGGAACCAGTGACCAGATGTTTCCCACAATTGTTTATTTAAGATGATTGGTGTACGAATTTCTTCATAATCAAATTCATGGTGAACTTCACGCCAGAAGTTTTCCAATTCGTTGCGGAGCGCCATACCTTTTGGTAAGAAGAATGGGAAGCCAGGACCTTCTTCTTTGATAACGAATAAGCCTAGTTCTTTACCAAGTTTACGATGGTCGCGTTTAGCTGCTTCTTCAAGCAAGTGAAGGTATGCATCAAGTTCTTCTTTCTTTTCAAATGCTGTACCGTAAATACGTTGCAACATTTTATTCTTTTCATCGCCGCGCCAGTATGCACCTGCAATGCTTTGTAATTTGAAAGCTTTCACCTTACCAGTGGATGCCACGTGAGGACCTGCACAAAGATCGATGAAGTCACCTTGCGCATAGCAAGAGATAACAGCATCTTCAGGAAGATCTTCGATCAATTCTACCTTGTAGTCTTCATTTTTAGATTTGAAGAACTCGATAGCTTCTTGACGAGACATTACGGATTTAGTGATAGGCAAGTTTTCTTTTACAATACGGCTCATTTCTTTTTCAATTTTGCCCAAATCTTCAGGAGTCAAAGTATGTTCCATATCGATATCATAGTAGAAGCCTTTATCGATTGCAGGACCAATAGCCAATTTAGCTTCAGGCCATAAGCGTTTAACCGCTTGAGCCAAGATGTGAGAAGCTGTATGACGCAATGTATGTTTACCGCCATCTTCTTCAAATGTTAAGAATGCTACTTCAGAACCATCAACGAGTTCTTCACGAAGGTCTGTTAATTCGCCATTTACGTTTGCAGCTAGTACTTTTTTAGCCAAGCTGTTAGATAATTGTTTTACTGCTTCCCCAAGAGTAGTGCCAGCAGCGTATTCCTTTGCACTACCATCAGGTAAAATGATTTTTACATCTGCCATTTTAATTTCCTCCAATTATTATCTAGGATAGACTGGATTTTTGTAATAAAAAAAGACCCTCTATCCCTACAAAACAAGGGACGAAGATCATTCGCGGTTCCACCCTAGTTAACTACCTATACGAATATATGTGTATAGTTAATTCACTTCATTAAGCCCGATAACGGTGGCGGCCGTATTTGCCTACTTAGGTTCGACAAATCAGTTTAAAGGGGGTAACTCTGATATATGTGTAAGGCATTTCCAGCATCAGCCTCTCTCTGGTACACAGGGATATGAGAATCATGTCCTTTGCATAACTTTTACTAGATTATAGTATCACAGGGAATTAAAAAATTCAATACGGTTAAATAGTAAATTTCATAAATTCTATAAATTCAACATAACGCCCTTATCTCCTAAACAAAAAGAAAACGGCCCGAATATACCGAGCCGTTTTGTAAGATCTATTAAACTTTGAAGATTTTATTAGATCTATTAGCGTTTAAAGTTTGTAGATAACATAGCGCCAATTACTTTTTCCAATTTGCTATTGGAAAGATCTGGGCCTTTGTAAAGTGTTAAGAGTACATCATTAGAGTTATCTTGTTTAGATACCATCATAACACCGCTACCACGAGCACCATTATCGTCGTAATCTTTTGCTACGATAACGAGGTTCAAATAATGGTCCTTCATGTATGTATACACTTTGCTTGTACGAGCAGAGGAACCAATCATTTTCGCCATGCTCATGCCACGGTTAAATACGATTGCATTAGCATTATGAGGATTTGCCGCTAATTGTTGTTTTTCGTCATCATTTAGAGGCATAAGGTTTACCATGAGAGAGTCACCCATTTTACCACGGAACATGGCTGGCATTGTTTCCCGTACGTCTTCAGGAATACCTGTATCCGCAGTTAATTTCAATTCCTTAGGAACTGTCATATATAGAACGCCCTTGCTATTGCGGCCTACCTCTGTTGTACTGAGGTCTACAGCGCTAAGCATAATGGAGTCTTTAATAGTTGCTACTTGGTTTGCCAATGGTTTTTCTGGAACACCACGGCTTGCCAATTGTACATCACCGGACTTAGTTTTCTTCAACGTTTCTACATTCCAGTTAGCCCCTTTTTTGTCGGCGTCGCTAGCTTCTGTGAAAGCATTCGCCCCATCTTTTGTACCTACATACACGTAAGTTTGAGCTGGGATAATTGTATCTGGTGCACCAGTTTTATTGAAAGCAGCACCATATACTACATTAGGGATCACAGTGGAGCCAATTTGTAAGTTGTTATTAGTTTGGCTTTCCACATCAAAGTTGATATTGCCAGTGAAGGTCATATCAGGACCATGATTGATGACTACTACATCCCCTGCTTGAGGGATGATAACAGGACCTACAGGGCCCGCCATAGCTACGCCGGCCATAGATACACTAAGGCAAGCTGTTAATAATGCACGTTTCAAAATAGATTGTTTCATAGATATACTCTCATTTCTCTATAGTGACATAATCAGATAAGCTAGTTAATACTTCAATGGCTAATGGCTTTGTAGATGGTGTGCAGCGCAACATGCACCGCCCACTCGTATCTACAGAGGTCATAACACCTAAATATTCATAGCCTTCAATGATGCGATTGATATAGTTCGTATGCTTCGGTTCAAGATGAAAGTACACATACGCCTCTTCCCCAGAGGTTGCTAAATCTGGTACATCAGTAAATGCACCGATAGATTTACTCGGTTCTAAAGATGTACCACTCATAAGTCCTCCTACACATCATTACTATAATATGTAAATGCTATACATGTCGCTAGTATAGGCATCCATTAGATATGTTTGTCGTTAATATACTACGTACTAAGCTTCTTTTGGTTTGCACTCACGGCGCATCATAGAATATGGCTCAAGTGGTGTATCCATGTAGATACGTACTTTCATTTGCGCATGAGGCGCTACGTCGATTGGATTACCATCTTCGTCTGTCATTTTTTCAATTACAGTTTCCACAAGTTCACCTTTAGGTTGGCAGAATTCTACTTTATCGCCTACCTTGAAGTTATTACGTTGTTCAAGATCAACGTATTTTTCTTCTTCGTTGTAACCCATAACTAAACCGATAAAATCATGGCTTTGTGTGTTAGTAGATTTACCATAATTTTGGGCTGTTTCATCAGGACGACCTTCTGCAAAGCCATCTGTATATGGACGATGAGAAATCTTTTCTAATTCTGCAATCCATTCCGGACGAACATACCAATCTTTACCTTCTTTAAGGTATGTATCGATAGCAGTACGGTATACCTTAGCCACTGTTGCACAGTAGTGAACGGATTTCATACGACCTTCGATTTTAAGGCTATCAATACCAGCTTCATAAAGATCTGGAATGCGGTGAATCAAGCACAAGTCCTTAGAGTTAAAGATATATGTGCCATGCTCATCTTCTTCAATTGGATAGTATTCACCAGGTCGATTAGATTCCACAAGGGAGTATTTCCAACGACAAGATTGAGAGCATTGACCGCGGTTCGCATCGCGATTGCCTGTCATGTAGTTAGACAATAGGCACCGACCAGAGTAAGAAATACACATAGAACCATGTACGAAAGATTCGATTTCGATATCTACATTGTCCTTCATTTCTTTAAGGTCCGCCAAAGACACTTCACGAGCTGCTACAACACGTGTAGCACCAAGTTCTTTCCACATTTGCACTGTATGCCAGTTTGTCGTAGATGCTTGTGTACTTACGTGAAGTTCAAGGCCTGGAGCCACGCGTTTAGCAAGGCTAAAGATACCCATATCAGCAACGATGATTGCATCAACGCCGATACTTTCAAGGAATTTCAAATACTCCTCTAAGCCTTCAAAGTCCTCGTTGTGAGGAATGATATTACATGTTACATGGATTTTCTTGCCATGAGCATGTACAAATTCTACAGCTTCCTTTAATTCCTCGTCGGAGAAATTAGAGTTACCTGCGCGCAAGCCAAAGCGTTTGCCTGCACAATATACGGCATCCGCACCATAGCGAATCGCCATTTTAAGCTTGTCCATATTACCAGCTGGACAAAGCAATTCCATAAAATGTTCTGCCATTATTTGTTGTGCCCTTTCCACACACTCACACTCATACCATCACCCATTGGATAGATGGTGGTGTTAAACAATTCTTTATTTTCAACATATGTTAAGTATTCTTTTAACCGTTTTACGATAGTTTTGAACCGTTTTGGCGGCTCCTTATCGCCCCTTACATAGCCTCTAAAGAGTACATTGTCCGCCAGAATAACGCCTCCTTCTTTCACATGCGGCAAAATGAGTTCTAATTGCTTTAGATATTGCCCCTTAGGGCCATCTAAGAACACTAGATCATATTCACCGGTGAGTTCCGTTAAGACTTGAGACGCATCGCCTTTCAACAATGTAATTTTATCGGCATAATCAGATTGGTTAATATAATATTTCGCCATTTCGTGACGCACATCATCTAATTCAATAGATGTAATATGTCCCTCCTCTTTATCGAGTAGCGGAGCCATCAATAAAGCTGAGTAACCAATGGCGGTGCCCACCTCTAACACAGAGGTGGGCCGGTACAAACCTATTAATTCTTCAAAGAGATGAACCTCAGATTCTCGTAGAATCGGTACATCATTAATCATCGCGTAAATACGCTGTTCATTTAAAATATCATTTAATGTCATGAAAGTAGATTAAATCTCCTACATTACTTAGTACTATTACTACCAGGGATTACAAGCGTAGAGCGATCAACAGATTCAGCTGGCTTTACTTCAATATGAGGTACTTGTTGTGTACTTGGTACATCATTTTGCATAGATTCTGGAGCAGGTGTTGTAGTTGGCACATAAGAGTTAGAACTAGATGATTGAGTTGCTGGTGCAGATTGTGCTGGTGCTTGTGGAGCTGGTGTTGGTGCTGGAATTTCAGCAGCTGGAACCGTTGTTGGTGTATATTTGTACGTAGGTTCCACATTAACATATTGAGAATCTGCTTCCACCGCTTCTTCAGAGCTGTAATTGTAGTTAGGCTCTGTCGTTGCCACAGCCACGTCATAGTTAGGACCAGCTTGTACTGCGGCCTCTGTATTAGAGGATGTAGCCGTATCATTACCATAGATTTTATGAACTTCCGCTAAATGTTCTTCATATGTTTTAGAGAAGTGGTTATGTCCATCTTTATCTGCTACAAAGTATAAATAATCTGTATCTTCAGAATGCAAAACTGCATCTAATGCTTTTTTACCAGGGTTCGCAATTGGACCAGGTGGCAAGCCTTTTGATACGTATGTATTATACGGGCTTTGTAATTGCGTATCACCAATAGTTACATCTTCTTTTGCATAACCAAGTACATAGGAAATGGTTGCATCAGATTGCAATGGAATACCATGGGCTAACCGTTTTTTAAATACCCCTGCAATTGTTGGACGATCTGCATCAAACAAAGATTCACGTTCAACAATGGATGCCAATGTTACAAAGTCATGAATACTCATGTGTTGAGCTTGAATTTGTTTCTTCACAGCCGGTGTGAGGTAACGATTCATTTCGTCAGCCATCATTTGAATCACTTCACGTGGCGTTGCACCTACTGGAATTTCATAAGTACTTGGGAATAAGAAGCCCTCTACCGGATATGTAGCAGGTCTTGTACCTTTCATATATGGATATGGTACAAAGGTCTTTGCTTCTGCTAAGAAATCCTTTGCCTTCATAATTTGATTTTTTTCAAGAACGATAGCAATATCACCAACTGTGTATCCTTCAGGAATTGTAACACGAATAGATTCTACATGACCTTCTTGTAATAAAGAAATGAGTTCGCGCACAGTTACCTTGTTAGGAATTTGGTAGTGACCAGTTTGAAGTTTATCATTGGTGCCGCTCAAATATAACCAAAGCTTAAAGCCTTGTGTAGAACGAATAAGACCTCGTTCATAGAGCATGTCTGCAATTTCAGTGCCAGTCTGCCCTTTTTCGATGACAAGTACTTGTGTACCATCATCTTGAGCAAAGGTGTTTGGCACTAAATAAATCGCTCCCAAACCACCTGCGATGATTAATACGCCTACAATAATAAGGATTAAAATATATCTTAAGGCTTTTCTCACGACGTTGAGTTCCTTTCTGTAACATAACAGTATTTATCATCTTATTATACCATAAAGTCCATATTTCCCCTATACAAAAGGACATTATCATATTATGGGCATCTTAATATATAACAAATAAAAATAGCGTATTGCCCAAAGACAACACGCTATATTTATAAAGAAGACGACTACTCGCCATCTTCCATTTCTTCATACAATTTTACTAGAGTTTCAAAGTTATCGTCATCTTCATCTAAAGGTACGTATTCTTCTACGCCTTCTTCATTTTTTTCGATGCGAGCCAAGATCATGTATGTGTCATCTTGACCTTCATGGTCAGCCTCTTCATCTTGTACATGTACAAGAACAGCATATTCTTGGCCTTCATGGCTCAAAATAATATCCTCTGTGAAATACTGTTTGTTACCGTTTTCATCTTCGAATTCCAAGTAATATACTTCGCCTTCAAAATTTTGGTCAACCATCGGAAACCCTCCTTAAAAAAATACTTATTTATTAAACTGCAAGCGATCTAAATATCCTTGCAAAATTACAACCGCTGCCATTTTATCAATAACGGACTTACGTTTTTTACGACTCACGTCAGCTGCAATGAGTTGGCGTTCAGCCATAACAGTAGATAACCGCTCATCCCAATATGTTACAGGTAAATCGATGACCTCTTTCATCTTTTCAACAAATTCTTCGGTCTTTTCAGCCCGTTCACCTTTTGTACCATTCATATTTTTCGGCATACCTACTACAAGTTCGTGTACTTCATATTCAGTAATGAGTTCTTGTAAGCGGTTAAAGTCTTTTTCAAAAGATGTTCTACGAATGGTTTCAATACCTTGTGCTGTCATGAGCAGTGCATCACTACAGGCAATACCGATAGTACGGCTGCCCACATCTAATGACATAATTCTCATTATAGTTGTTTTGCCTTTGCGTATTCTTTCAACAATTCCTCAATCAAGTCATCCCGTTCTAAACGGCGGATATCAGAACGCGCATTATTATAGCTTGTAATGTACGCTGGATCCCCAGAGATTAGATAACCTAAAATTTGATTGATTGGATTGTAACCTTTTTCTTGAATAGATTGATAAACGCGAGTGAGAACCTCTTCAGCAGTCATCGGTTCATCGTCTACTTTACGGAATAACATAGTTTCATCAGAAACCTTCATCGTATCCCTCCTTTTTATTACATTGGCAGGTTTCACTGTAAAAAGTGAAACCTCGCCTCCTATTATACTTGAATTAAAGCTACAAAGTCAGTAACTTTTTATGCATTATAAAATTTTTCTATAACAGATATAAGTATAATTATAAAATTATATGCCTATTGTAACATAGATGTTAAAGCTTCACCACCAGCTTTTAATGCATCCATCAATTTAGCTGGTTCTTTACCGCCTGCTTGAGCCATATCTGGACGGCCACCGCCATTACCACCAGCTACTTGAGCTGCGGCTTTTACGATGTTACCCGCTTTAGCACCTTTAGCTACTACATCTTTGGAGACTTTACATACAAAGTTAACTTTGTCATCACCCATAGCAGCGCCTACAAGCACTACGCCAGAACCATCTAATTTATCAAGGCCCATATCAGCTAGATCACGTAATTCATCAACAGAGGAAGCTTTTACAGAAGCCGCTACAAATGTTACATCGCCAATCATAACCTTACCAGCAATGATATCAGCTGCTCCCGCTGCAGAAAGCTCTTTACGAATTTGTTCTAATTCTTTTGCAGTTTCTTTTGCTTCTGCCAAGACTTGATGTAAGCGTTCTTCTACTTGAGGAGCTTTAGTTTTAAGTTCCCCTGCCATGCGTTCGATAGTCAAACGATCATGTTTTGCTGCATCAAGAGCTGCACGACCTGTAATCGCTTCAATACGACGTACACCAGAACCGATACCAGCTTCAGAAGTTAAGCGGAAGGAACTAATGAAAGCAGTATTGCCTACATGAGAACCACCACATAATTCAACGGAGAAACCAGGAACCTCTACAACGCGAACTACATCGCCATATTTATCGCCAAAGAGTGCCATTGCACCTTTCGCTTTTGCTTCGTCCATGGACATTTCAGCAATAGCTAGGTCTGTAGCTTTTAAAATCTCTTCATTTACAAGAGCTTCGATTTGATCAAGTTCCTCTTGTGTTACAGGGGAGAAATGAGTGAAGTCAAAGCGCAAGTAATCCGGAGTTACTAGAGAACCAGCTTGGTTAACATGCTCGCCAAGAACCTTTTTCAATGCTGCATGTAACAAATGTGTTGCTGTATGGTTGCGAGCCATTGCTGCGCGACGATTTGTATCCACTTCAAGTGTTACATCATCACCTTCAGAGATAGAACCTTCTACAACAGTACCGATATGATATACAGTGCCTTCAGGTAAACGTTTTGTATTATGAACCTCTACCTTACCCATTGGGCCAACGATAAAGCCTGTATCACCTAATTGACCGCCCCCTTCAGCATGAAATGGAGTAGTGCGTACGATAACAGTAATTTCATCGCCATCAGCTGCTGTTTGCAAGCGTTCAGAACCTTTACCAAGCATCAATACGGAGGATGCAGTTTCTGCTTCATCTTCAACAAGTTCTTCGTCTTTCAAGAACGTAATGTCTGGTGTTGCTACCTTCGCATCTTCTTTTACACGAGCTTCACGAGCGCGTTCACGTTGTTCCTTCATAGCTGCTTCAAAACCTTCATGGTCAATTGTAAAGCCGCGTTCAGAAGCGATTTCTTCTGTTAATTCCCAAGGGAATCCATATGTATCATAGAGTTTAAATACTTCTGTACCAGGAACTACAGTTGCTTTTTCAGCTGCAAGTGTATCGATTAAGGAGTTTAATAACTCAAGACCTTGTTCCAATGTTTGGTTAAAGCGTTCTTCTTCATTTTGTACAACACGTTTAACAAAATCTTGTTTTTCTGCAATGGATTTGATGCCAGGGCCAAGAATATCTACTACTACATCAACAAGTGGTGTTAAGAAGATACCTTCAATACCAAGTAAACGGCCATGACGTACAGCACGACGTAAAATACGACGCAATACGTAACCACGACCTTCGTTGGATGGCAATACACCATCAGAGATCAATGCGGTAACAGCACGAGCGTGGTCAGCGATAACCTTCAAAGAAACATCTGTATTTGGATTTTCATTATATGTAACGCCAGCGCGTTTTGCAGTCGCTTCAATAATAGGGAAAATCAAATCTGTTTCAAAGTTTGTTTTGCAACCTTGCAATACGGAAGCCAATCGTTCAAGACCAGCGCCTGTATCGATGTTTTTATGTTGCAATGGCTCATATGTGCCATCTGGCATTTTATTGAATTGAGTAAATACTAAGTTCCAGATTTCAAGATAGCGATCGCAATCACAACCTGGTGCACAGTTAGGATCATCACAACCATGTTCAGGACCTTGGTCGAAGAAGATTTCACTATCAGGACCGCATGGACCTTCACCAATTTCCCAGAAGTTATCTTCAAGACGTGTAATGTGGCTTTCTTCTACACCACAATCATTATGCCAAGTATCATAAGCTTCTTGGTCATCTGGATATACAGTTACATATAATCTATTTTTATCGAGTTTAATAACTTCAGTTAAGAACTCCCATGCCCAGTGAATCGCTTCTTTTTTGAAGTAATCACCGAAGGAGAAGTTACCAAGCATTTCAAAGAATGTATGGTGACGAGCTGTGCGACCTACGTTTTCAAGGTCACCAGTACGCATACATTTTTGGCTTGTTGTAATACGATGACAAGGAGGTACCAATTTACCTGTAAAGAAAGGCTTCAATGGCGCCATACCTGCCCCGATCAATAATAGAGACGGATCGTTTTCTGGAATAAGAGAAAAACTATCTAATTTTAAATGTCCTTTGCTTTCAAAAAACTGCAAGTATGCTTGACGCAGTTCATTACCCTTCATGTGTATATTCCTCCTAAAATTATTTACTATTCATTATAACGTAAAACCGATATAAAATCTATCAAAAACATTGAGGTCATGCGGAGTTCCTATACTTTTACAATGAGAAAAGTTAGGATAAAATTCAAGTTTTACATAAACGAAAAAGAGGTTATACAAATCAACAGAACATAATTGATTCGTATAGCCTCTTTTAAAGCTAGTTATATATTAGCTTAGATAACGCGTTTTGCGCCGATATAGCGTTCACCCCAATAGCCAGTATCAAGATCTGCTACTGCAACACCACGACTGGAAGTGGCGCTGATGAACTTGCCATCGCCAATATAAATACCGGAGTGAGACGGACCTGGTTCATATGTTTCAAAGAATACCAAATCCCCGGCTTTCAAGTTTGCACGAGAAACTTCAACACCTACGTTATATTGTTCATCTGCCAAACGTGGTAAAGAGATACCTTGTTTCGCAAATACATATTTAACATAACCAGAGCAGTCAAAACCACTTGGAGTAGTGCCACCAAATACATATGGTACACCGCGGTATTTATCCGCTTCTGCCAAGATAGCGTGAATGCTATTTGGTGTTTCATTTTTTGTAATATTATTTAATTTAATATTTTTGCCAGTAATGGATTGACCTGCAATACGACGAGACGTCGCATTGTTGTTTGTGAAAGCGGATTTTGTCGCTACTGCTTTTGTCGCTGCATTTTGAGTCAATACTGCCTTCGTAGAACGAGGAGCACTCATCAATGCATTATACGTAGCAGGACCTACGATACCGTCCACTGGTAAGCCACGATCTTGTTGGAACAGACGAACTGCCCATTTCGTTTCTTTACCATATACACCATTTTTATCTGTAGCATTATAACCGTGTTTAATTAGTTGTTGTTGAACCGCTGTAACACTTTTGCCCTTATCACCATATTGTAATGTTGTTGCACCTACCATGGCTGTTGTGGCACACACAAAAGTTAATGTTAATGCCGTTATTTTAACCTTACTATATTTTGACTTCATATGCTTCCTTTCCAAAAACTTTTAAAGTAAGTTATTTATTCAAAATATACTAACCGTCTATTTATTTGCATTCACAAATACAGCTAGTCTTCTTTGCTTTTGTGAGTATAAGTCTCAGGTGCCATAAACACATCTGCACTACTAGGTCCAAGTAATGGAGCCTCTTCATGCTCATCAAAGTTTATGGCTGACTTAACCCAATACAAAGGCCGTTGCTTCACCTCTTCAAAAATACGACCTACATACTCGCCAATAATTCCCAGTCCGACGAGTTGAATCCCACCAATGAACAAAATTGATACGCCCAAGGTAGTCCATCCATTCAAGGCTTGACCCGTAAGATATACATACAAGAGGTGCAATATAAGCAAGAAGCTTAACCCACCACATAGTACACCGACGTACAAAGCAGCCCGTAAAGGAACTCTTGAAAAGGCTGTTACCCCATCGAGAGCAAATCGTATCATTTTGCGCACACTAAACTTTGAGACCCCTGCAAAACGAGGTGGCGCCACAAAGTGCAACTCAGCTTGTCTATACCCTAAGGCACCGACAATACCGCGCAAGAAACGACCATGTTCTCTAAACCGTTTCAATGTGCCCAATGCTTTACTATTCATGAGGCGGAAATCAGATCCACCTTCAACAATAGGAACATCAGCCATTTTGTTCATTAGTTTGTAATAATACTTAGACGTGAAAGATTTAGCCCAACTAGCATCTTCAGTTGAATCGCGTATGGTGCGCACCACATCATACCCCGATTCCCACAACCGAACAAGTTCAGGAATCAAAGCTGGTGGATGCTGCATGTCACCGTCCATTGTAATAACTGCATCTCCATGAGCATAATCAAGACCACAAGTAAGCGCAGTCTGATGCCCAAAATTACGAGCAAGCAATAACACTTTGACATGTTTATCATTGTAAGCAATTTCACGCAATATCATAGATGACGAATCACTAGAGCCGTCGTCTACGAAGATTAGTTCATAATCGTACGTGAGTCCTGACATAACATCAGTTACAGCTTTATAAAAATTCGCTATGTTCTCTTCTTCGTTATATACAGGCACTACAATAGAAAGTAACATAAATCCTCCAAAGTATTTTACTCACATATTTTAAGTTAATTAGTAAATTAAGGCAAATCATCAAGGTTAACAATAGGCAAATTTATATCTACAAACTCAGTAAATAAGCGATTTCTTCACACTCTACCGCTTTTCCTCTTCATTTACCTTATATATAAGTATATCAAATAAGTAATATATCATTTTATATATGAAACTACTTAATAAACCGTATTATAAAATAAATTTATATCAGTAAAAAGCTAAAAAATACTGTTATTAACTAACTAAACCAATAATTAATCAAAAAATCAAATAATTTTTTTACATCAAATACAAGAAATTCAACTAATTTCATTCAGTCTTCATGAAATCTATCGTAATTTTACAAATTTTTCTTTATATAAACCAATTATATATACTTAAAATATGAATAAAACACTAACATTATAAAAAACAAAGCTAATTTAATGATTCTAACTAACTGAATCACCAAAATCTTCTCCTGCAGAGAAGAAAGAGACCCTGATAAGGGTCTCTTATATTATAGGCCAGCAGCATCAATCCAAGATTGTAAATCTGCCTCTGCTAGTTCCATATCCTCTTCATATGCACCAGCTACGACTGGATACTTAGCAACCTCTACAGTGTGCAAAATCGAATCATCTCGGCCATTTTTAAAGGTGCCAATCCAAATTCCAGAGAATTGAGATTCATACCACTCTACAGGCTGATCTGTTTCATTGAAGTTAATCGTAATATGACCACGACCAAGTGTTTCTAATACCTCCACTTGCTCTTCTTCTGCAAGACCTGTTTTCTCTATATAAATAGAATAAGTCTCACCTGTTTCACGCAAATTTTTAAGTGCTAAACGCAACTCATTTAAAACGGCGCGAACATTACTATAATTCTCAATCATAAATACTCCTATTAGAGATAATTTTACATCTTATAAACCTATTAGTTTAAGTGTTAGGTTCTGCAGTTACGCCCCATTCTCGTAACACATTGAGTACACGCTCTTTCACCTCTGGTAAAGCTCGTTGTACAGGTGCACTAGGTTCAAAACCAATCTCTAACGATTCTGGTTCCACCCCAATAACAACAGCATCCTCTAAGGGGTCTTCTTGAATGGCGCGGATACGTAAAATATCTTGCATTCCTACTTCGTGTACAGAAATATGTTCTGTGAAATATTGTTCTAATTCCTTATGAGGGAACTCATATATAGTTCCTGGAGCTTCCCCACCATTAATAGCGTCTACGAGTAGAATTTTCTTCATACCACGCATATACGTAAGCAGCTCCATCCCCATCGTTCCACCATCAATAATAGAAATAGGCGGTGTAAACGTAAAAGAGTCTTTTAACTCTTTTACTACATGTACTCCTAGCCCCTCGTCGGTTAGTAATATATTGCCTACACCAAGTAGAACGATTTCATTATTACCATCATCATAAAGGCTATTTAAATCAATACGCGGACCCTCTGAGTCCGCGTATCGTTCCAAGCCACTGATGATTTCAGTACTTGTATTAGTCATTTTCTTGTAATTCTCTTTCTCTAGGATCGTTAGGATCACTTGGACGATATGTTGTACCAGATGGTTTATCGATACGTTCACCACGACGGCGTTTGCCATTGAGGTCTTCAATATCGATTGGATCATGCGCATAATACTTCATACCGGAAACCATGGCAGATACTTCACCAGATTCTTCCATAACGTCTTCTCGGAATGCCATGTACACATGAACAATAGTAAAGAACAAGAAGCCCCAAGCAATATAGTGATGGATAATATGAACCTTGTATTCACCACCAAATAATGTAACAACTGGAGCAAATAAAGTTCCTAAAATACCATTAGGATTAACCATTGAAAACATGGCAAAACCCGTTAAGATTTCAAAGAAGAACATAATGTACACCATCATGTACGCAGTTCTCGCTAAGGAGTTACGAAGCCAATGATGTTCATGCTTTTGAGGAATCATCAAATAGTGCAATGTAGTTTCTTTAAGACCGTACCAATACCGTTTTTGACGGAATTTAGGTAATAATCTGTCCCCTCGATTCCAAAGAGCACCAGCAAATCGGAAGATAAAGGAGAATGTTAAGATAACACCCGCAATGAAATGGATACGACGCATAGTTTCCATAGAGAACCAGCCGTCAATTGCAAAGGTTGGCTCTGGATTACCTGTAATAGCTGCAAACCCTGGATCACCAATATATAGGCCAGTCCAGAATAAAGCCGTTACACTAAGCACCATAGTCCAGTGGAATATGCGCAGCCATAAACTAAATACGACATACGCCTTTTTGTCAGTATGTATTAACATAAGCCCACCACCCTTTATTTACACAATGCATCTGTATTGACGGAAACAATTTTTTCGCCTTTTTTATTGTATAAATGGGTTGCACATGCGAGACATGGGTCGAAGGAGTGAATTACCTTCAAGATTTCAAGTGGTTTATCTGCAATTTTTACATGTGTATCAATCATGGAGTCTTCGTAGGCACCATGTTCGTTAGCTGCAGTCTTAGGACATGCATTCCATGTAGATGGTACGATACATTGATAGTTTGCAGAGCGACCATCTTTAATATGAATCCAGTGACCCAAACCACCACGAGGAGCATCTACAAGGCCAACACCTTTAGCATCTTTATCCCATGTATTTGGCTCAAATTTAGTCATATCAGCTACAGTAGTGTCACCATTTTTGATGTTAGCAACGAGTTTATCAAAGAAGTATTGACTCATATTTGCTGCTACTTGTGCATCAAGGCCACGACATGCTGTACGACCAACCATTGTAGTCATCCATACGTGAGCAGGAACGCCAAGTACTTGAGATACTGTATCGATTTGACGAACAATCATGGATTCTGCCCAAGTTGGATCTTTAATGATACCTTGTTTTACTTTTGTATATACAACGATATATTTTGCTAATGGGCCAACTTCTGCAGTTTTGCCTTTGAAAGTTGGGGATTTAATCCAAGAATATTTTTTATCTTCATCAAGGAATTCCCATTTTTCTTTTGTACCAGATTTAGGTCCTGTAAACTTAGGATCTGTAACACCTTCGATAGGATGAAGAGAGCTTTTACCATCTGGATATGTGAACCAGGAATGATCAACCTCTTCACTGAGGTATTGAGGATCCATGAAGTCTTTACCTTCTAATGGAATAAATGTAGCTTTATCTACGCCTAATGCAAAGTTTTCAACTACGCCATTAGAACGAACGACACATTTTTTATGGTAGTCACCATTAGAAATGCCAGAATATGTATCATCTGGATAGTCACCGTAGGACATAACGCGTTTTTTCGCAAGGCCACCGCCATCAATCATGCCTTTTTCTACATACATTTTGCCGATAGCTAATAGATCTGGCACGTAGAAATTATTTACCAAATCTTTAGCCAATGCAATAGATTCTTCTACCGCAGCAAGACGTTGTGTATTAATAGGCGCATTCATATCATTCATAGAAATAGAACATGGCATGCCACCTACAACATAGTGCGGATGAGGGTTTTTACCACCAAATACAACGTGAGGAATTACGATATCACGTTGACGATCAAGAATATTCAAGTAATGGGATACGGCCATCAAATGAACCTCTGGTGGCAACAAATTATAATCAGGATGATCCCACCATTGAGCGGAGAAAATACCCAATTGACCAGATTCTACAATTTTCTTAATCTTTTGTTGTATAGCTGTGAAATAAGCAGTTGTAGCTTTAGGGAACTCTTTAGGATATGCAGAGTCTTTAGACGCAGTTTCAGCAGGCGCTAAACCACTTACATTATAAGTATTTAATACATCATTTTGTAATTGTGCTGTTTTAGCTGGATCTGCACTAAGAGCTGCTACAGGGCTAACCCAGTCAAGAGCGTGTAAATGATAGAAGTGAACAATATGGTCATGTACATCTAAAGAGCTATGCATGATGTTACGAATGTAGTTTGCATTTTTAGGAATAGTAATTCCAAGAGCATCCTCTACAGCACGTAATGCTGCCAAGGCATGTGTTGTAGTACATACACCACAAATACGTTGAACGAACGCCCAAAGGTCACGAGGATCGCGATCTTTAGCAACAAGTTCGATACCGCGCCAAGCAGTACCAGAAGACAATGCGTCCTCTACTTTACCACTCGCTTCATCAACTTTTATTTCTACCCGTAAATGACCTTCAATACGGGAAATCGGATCTACTACTACGCGTTTCATTAGTGACCTCCTCCATTATTATGTTTCTTTTCATCCCATAAGCCTTGTTCTTTTAAGCGTTTTTCTTCTTTCATATCAAGAATTTTATTACGCGTAAGAGTGGCAGCACCATGAACGATAACTGCTGCAGTAGCACCAACAGCAGCTACTGTACCGATTGTATCAGCAGTTGTGATGGTATTAGCCAATGGAATATCTGGTAAACGTTTGTAGAATACGTCATTATCCCAGAAGCCCTTTTCAGAGCAACCAATACAGCCGTGACCGGATTGAATTGGATAGGACAAACCATTCCACCAACGTAAGTTACCACAAGAATTATATGTTTGAGGTCCACGACAACCTACTTTATACAAGCACCAACCAGATTTAGATGCATCGTCGTCGAATTTTTCAACGAAGAGACCAGAGTCAAAGAAGGCACGGCGGTAGCATGTGTCGTGAATACGATTGCCATAAAATTGTTTAGGACGGCCTTGAGAATCAAGAGGTGGAATTTGACCAAATAATGCATAATGCATGATTACACCAGTCATAACCTCTGGAATTGGAGGGCACCCAGGAACTTTGATAATAGGTTTGCCAGATACAACAGAAGATACAGATACTGTATTTGTTGGATTTGGTTTAGCCGCTTGAATACCGCCCCAAGATGCACAAGAGCCATATTCGATGATTGCTGCTGCACCTTTAGCCGCTTCTAATAAGGATTCTTTAAATGTGCGACCACCTACTGTACAGTAAACACCATTTTCATCAAGTGGCACACCACCTTCAACAGCCAAGATGTATTTGCCTGCTTTTTCTTTGATGATTTTCTCTAAATGTTCCTCTAATGGTGCACCAGATGCAGCCGCCAAGGTATCATCATATTCAAGAGAAATCATATTCAAAATTACATCAGATGTAAATGGAGAAGATGAGCGAATAAAGGACTCACTACAACCAGTACATTCATGACCATGTAGCCAAATTACCGTAGGCAATTCAGTTGTTTCAGCAGCCTTAACAACGGTGTCTAACATCGTTGGTGGCAAACCTAAAATAGCGGTGAGTGCTACACAGGATTTCATAAATGTGCGTCGACTCAAACGTCGCTCTTGGAAGAGTGTCCATAAACTGTTTACACGATTCTTCACGGAATATAGCCTCCTTACAACAACTTTGCGCAATATATCAATATTACTTAATGAACTACAACTATTATGATAATAATCATACTATGAAAATTAAATAATATACTACTTAATTCATCACAGCTATTACGATAACAATCATATTCTTACTACTTTATTATATCACTTAATATTTATGAAAACTATATAATTCAAATAAAAAAGCTGTATACAAGAAATTTTATTTAACTTGCATACAGCCTTGTATTATATATTTTTTGTAAAATTCATTAGTTATCAATAAATTAGATAACTTCCTTGATTAGGGACTCAAGCACATCAGCTTTCTTGTAACCCACAAGGGAATCAAGCATTTTGCCATCACGGAAGAATACCATAGATGGAATACCATCAATATCTTCTTTCAACAAAATACCACGAAGATTTTTATCTTCTGCATCAACACTAAAGAACTCTACTTGTCCTTTTAAACGTTCAGCTACTGCTTCTACTTCTGGACGCATAACAGTGCAAGGTTCGCACCAGGCAGCCCAGAAATCAACAATAGCTAAACCTTTAGAGCCAAGTACTTTTTCATCAAATTCTTGTACACTAGTAATCGCTGTAATTGCCATGAAGTTCTCCTAACAAAGATCTACAATCTTATATACTATAAATTATATCTTAAATATGGAAGCAAGCAATCAATAAGCCGAGTTCTGTTCCGCTTACGCGGTGACGATTATCTTTCTAGGCGTACAGTCGCCTGCACGCTCGAGCGACACAACCCGGAAGGTAGGCGGGACCACCCTTAACCCTTCCCTATTCGGTCTTGCTCCGGATGGGGTTTACCGAGCCAGCCTGTTACCAGACTGCTGGTGAGCTCTTACCTCACCTTTCCACCCTTACCACTGACGTGGCGGTTTCCTTTTCTATGGCACTTTCCCTAAGGTTACCCTCGCCAGACGTTATCTGGCATCCTGCCCTATGGAGCTCGGACTTTCCTCGAGCCCTATGGACTCGCAACCGTCTTTCATACTTGCTTCAATTCAGTTTATCATAGCTAACCTATTTGTTGCAAGAAAATGCAATATTATAAGAAAAAGAAATCATTCTGTTCTGTAAAAGCTTTCACAGGAACAGGTACATTTTGACTAAGTAAATAGTCACATAAGCCTCTCGCAACAATAGATTCTGTGCCAAAATGTCCCGCATCAACTACGAGCAATCCCACCTCTTTAGCCAATTGGGCATCATGATATTTCACATCGCCTGTAATATATGCATCCACATGTAGACGAGCTGCATCCTTAATAAATTCTGCGCCAGCACCAGAGCAGAGTGCTATAGATTGTATTTCTTGAGGAGCTACCCCAGCAAAACGAATATTAGCGTCTGGCAATGCTTCCTGAACCCATTCACGGAATGTATCTAAATTGAGTGCATTTGGCAATCGACCAATACGGCCTAAATATTGAATTGAACCTTTTGGCTCAGCCAAGGATACTACTTCATAAGCTACCTCTTCATAAGGATGGGACTCTTTCATTGCCTCTACAACTTGGCTTAAATGTGTACCATCAACGACAGCATTCACTTGCACCTCAGTTGCCACCGTTAAAGCACCGGCTTCACCGATAACAGGATTAGAATCTGCGTTACCAATGAAGCGACCTTCACCATGAATACTAAAGCTACAATGCTCATAATTACCAATTTTACCTGCACCAGCAGCACCCATAGCATGACGAACCGCATCAGCTGCATTTTCAGGTACAAATGTAGTTAATTTATATAGCGCATCTTCACCGGTTTTGATAAAGCCCTTAACATCTATAAGACCTAATCGTTCTGCCAACATATCGTTTAAGCCACCAGGTGCAATATCAAGATTCGTATGGGCACTGTATACGGCAATCTTATGTTGAATCAATTTATGAATCATGCGACCTTGAGTCGTATCACAAGATAATTGTTTTAATCCTTTAAAAATTAACGGGTGATGACTAATGATTAAATTACAGTCATGTTCAATGGCATACGAAATGGTTTCCTCTGTTACATCTAATGTAGTTAATACACCTGTAACCATAGCATTTTGGTCCCCTACCATAAGGCCTACATTGTCCCAAGATTCGGCATAGGATCGAGGTGCCAATTGTTCCATTAAGGTTATAACTTGTTGAACAGTTGTCATAAAACTCACTTCTTTCTATCTACATTCTAAAAGACTGCGAAGAAATTCGACTTCGCGCTCTAAATCCCGATACTTATCAGTATGGCTCAATTTCTCTGTCATACCATCTAAGGCACATTGTCGTTGATATATTAAATATTCAATATATTTCGTCCAAAGAGGTGGACGTTCTTGTTCAAGAAGAGCCCCTACTGACCACAGCAAAGAATCCTCTGGTAATGATTGATACACATCTACGTATTCAGCCATGCCCGTATACGCTTCTACCTGATCATTACGAACAGCCAAAAATGCGGTATATAATTTTCCTGCATCTTCTACGATAATTTCAAGAACAATAATATAGCCTTTTTGCACCATATACTGACGCAATTCTTTTTGCCCATTCTGCGGTTGTAATACGTAAAACTCCAACGGCTCCGGCCCTGCATCTACAATATCGCGCATGAGGTATCCCCCCATACCACAGCAAATGGCGCCATTTAATTCGCCCTTCTCCGTAACCTTTAGTCCATCCCCTAATCGACAATCAATTTTAGAGCTTAAACCACAAGACTGAACATATTCCTTTGCAGACTCTAAAGGGCCTTTATGTACATCACCGGCTATAACAAAGTCAGCACGATTACGGTTGATAAGTTCTACTGCTAAATATCCATGATCAGTACCAATATCAGCTATTGCACGAGCCTTTGGCACAATCGAAAAAACCGCCTCTAAGCGATCCATCATAGGTCTAGGTTCCATAATTCCTCTATTTGCTATTTATCTCTTAGTAAACTCATAAATCAGACGATGGATACTGTAGAGTATCATCTACTAATCCATCTTAGTAATGACTATTGTATCTAAGAAATAAATGGAATACATATAAAAATAACCGCCCTTGAAAACTCAAGGACGGTAGATATCAACATAATTGGTGGGCCCACCTGGGATCGAACCAGGGACCGACCGGTTATGAGCCGGTTGCTCTACCCCTGAGCTATAGGCCCACAGTTAGTTTCTAGCTTATTAATTATACCGAATAGCCTAACTATTAGTCAAGATATCTAGTCTATGACTGTTTCATCAACATAAACCGGTGAATCATATTATCTTCGTTAAATACACCCTTTGTAGCTAATGTAGTAGTCTGGCTATCTGTAGATTTAATCCCTCTTGCACTCATACAACTATGAGAAGATGTAATATGAACAATAACATCCTCTGACCCTGTAGCCAGTGAAATAACTTCACCGATATCTTCTCCAATTTTCTCTTGTAATTGCAATCGTTTGCAACACATTTCAGCAATGCGAGGTATTTTAGATAAGCCAATAACGCGACCTTTAGGGATATAGCCAATGCTAATACTCATATCATACATAAGTGCCATATGGTGCTCACAATGAGAGAAACATGTAATATCCTTTACGACTACCATTTGATTTGTATCTACTTCAAAGGTCTTACCATACATTTCGGCAATCTCAGCATTTGTATACTGAATCCCTTCGTATACCTCTGCCATCATTTGAGCTACGCGCTTAGGCGTTTCTACTAAGCCTTCACGATTAGGATCTTCCCCCAAGGCTTCTAGCAATTGATATACAAGTGATTCTATTTTTTCTGTATCCATATATTCCCCTTTATATCACGGTGTCATCATATCATAATGTATCATACTGCATAAAAAACACTCGATACTCTACCTACACCCTAACTATACTATACACCTTTCGCATCAGGATCCCATACGAATTTATGAATTTGTAATTGGAATCGTACATTTTGTAGATTATGCTCTTTCATATAATCAATAATGGTAGCTGCTTCTATTTTTCCCCACACTGGTGATACATAAATTTGAGCCTTTGTAGGATATTGATTAATCATACGACGCATACAGTCTAAATCCTCTACGGAACCGACTACAAATTTAATTAAATCCTGTTCCCTAGAAACTTTAAATATATCTAAATTCATAGATTCCTCAGCTAAAGAGGATGGTGTTTTATAATCGTAGGTAAACCACACATTTTCTCGGTGAAAGCTCGGTATAATCGTACCATTTGTTTCAATATTGAAATCGTAGGAACTTTCACTATCTAATACGTCTTGAGCGTCTTCAGATACGTTATTTCCCGTAGTCGATTGTTTATCAACACACAGTTTATCCTCTAATTTAGCAGATTTACGACGATTTAATTCATCGATTAGCTCCACCACAGCAGCTTCTTGTAATAGTGGCTCACCACCCGTAATGGTGATTCGATGATTTCCTAAACCTTCAATAGCATCAGCCACCTCTCGGACGGTCATGTCTGTGAAAGTACTATCAATACCATAACTATAGGTAGTATCACAATATGAACAACGTATATTGCAATCATGAAGGCGTAAGAATGTGGTTAATAGCCCTTGTCGACTTCCTTCACCATCAATAGAAGCGAAGATTTCAATCACGTTCATAAATAGCTGTGTTCCCTTCAGACTCTTGAACCTCTACCTTGAAACATTTAGGGCCCAACTCATCGGCAATCCATTTTGCCATGTTTTCAGCAGTAGGATTGATATCGCCTAATACATCATTGATATGGCGATGATCTAAGCGGCCATGTATTTTTTCCTTAATAATGGTAAAGTCAATAACCATGCCATTTTGGTCTAACTCTTCAGAACGAGCATGAACCGTAATAATCCAATTATGCCCATGAAGATTTTGACATTTGCTTGGATAATCTAATTTCAATTGGTGAGATGCACTCACCTCTAATCGTTTTGTAACTGTAAACATTATATCTCCTAAATATTATACGAACTTTAATATATTATATGCGCTTTAATATTTGCTATGTATTACATTAAAAGGCTTTAACGTACTTTTATCACTTACGTTTACTATCTTTAATTATATCACAAAAGGGTTGCAACACAGCACAATAGCACTGTATTACAACCCTTAAGAGATTCAACATCTTATAAGAAGTCTTTAATTTTATCGCGTTTACCACGATTGCGCAATTTAGTAAGCGCCTTACCTTCGATTTGACGGATACGTTCACGAGTTACATTGAAATGTTGACCTACTTCTTCCAATGTACGCGGTTTACCATCTTTCAAACCAAAGCGCAAGATCAATACTTGTTGCTCACGGTCAGTTAAGCATGTAAATACATCTTCAATTTGTTCTTGCAATAAGATGTAGCTAGCTGCATCATCTGGAGCAATAGCATCTTGGTCTTCAATGAAGTCTCCCAAGTGAGAGTCTTCCTCTTCACCAATTGGAGTTTCCAATGATACTGGTTCTTGTGCGATTTTTTGAATTTCACGCACACGCTCTACCGTAATACCCATACCTTCTGCAATTTCCTCTGGTAATGGTTCACGACCTTTATCTTGCAACAATTGTCGGGAAATACGAATCAATTTATTGATTGTTTCTACCATATGTACTGGAATACGAATTGTACGAGCTTGGTCCGCAATAGCGCGAGTAATCGCTTGACGAATCCACCATGTAGCATATGTGGAGAATTTATAACCCTTTGTATAATCGAACTTATCTACAGCTTTAATAAGGCCCAAGTTACCTTCTTGAATCAAGTCCAAGAACAACATCCCACGACCTACATAGCGTTTTGCAATACTTACAACGAGGCGCAAGTTCGCATCTACCAATTTTTTCTTAGCCTTTTTGGCAAGTTGAATATCTTTATATGTAGCATCTTCTGCTGCGCCAGCTTCAATTTGCTTAGCTAAAACAATTTCCTCATCAGCGGAAAGCAATGGGACACGACCGATCTCCTTGAGGTACATACGTACAGGATCGTCAATGTTAACGCCAGAGTCTACACTTAAATCGATGGAGATATTCTTTTCGCTAGAAGTATCTTCTTCATCCTCTTCTTCTGGCTCTATTGGACTAGCATCAGCGTCCTCACCGTCGATATCAGCTACTACTTCAATGTTTAATTTACCAAATGTAGTATAAATATCATCTAATTGTTCTGCAGTAAGATCAGTCTGCTCATGAAGAGCATCTGAAATCTCTGATTGTGTCAACACACCGGTTTTTCGGCCTTTTTCAAGAAGTTGTTCAACAATCTCCTCTATTTGACTTTTTTGTACTTTCTTAGCCACAGCGCTCTCCTTTTTACCTTATATTACTTAGACCATTCTCTAATTAAGTTCTGTATTTCCTGACACTTATGTAATTCGCTAATAAACGTCGAATCTCCTGCCCGTTTTAGTTGATCCGCCATAATTGAATGCGCTTTATACTGTTCACGCAATGAATGGAGCCTTATCTTGCGGATTAATCCAGGCACTTGCACCTTATATTCATCGTCACTCATAACAACCAATCTAGAGTAAATATCATACTCCGATGGGGATAAAACAGACTGAATGGTAGTATCATCTAGACGACCTTCTCGTTTAAATAAGGTGAATATCTTTTCTATTATACCGCGATATTCAATTTTTTCAAAGTCCTCTAATGGCAAATAGCTCATCATATGTTGTAACACTTCACCATCTGTAAAGGCTAAGGACAGTAATTTTTCTGCATCACCTTTAGGTAAATCCTGTGTTGGCAAAGGTGCAGATGCAGTATCAACTAATTCTATTTGTCCTTTTTTTACATAGTCTCTGAAATATCTAAAGATACTACTATTATCAAGCCACAGCGGTAATGCCAATGTTTTTAATGCATCATCCCGTTGTGTTTGACTATCTATATTAGCAATATACGGGAATACATCAGCCAATACAGCTTGCTTCCCTTCCGTATCATTTGTATCGTGTTTAATTAGGGACTCACTCAATAAATAATCAAGAGGCTTAACCGCTTTAGCCACTAAATCTTTAAATGCTTGTCCCCCATGATTACGTACATAATCATCTGGATCTTTACCATCTGGCATAGCGAGGACACGCACCTTGAAGTCCGTATTTTGTAGTAATTCTATGGCTCTAGCCGCTGCTTGACGGCCCGCCCCATCCATATCATAGGCCAGTACAATTTCATCAGCCTGCCTCATCAAGATATGCCCATGGTCTCGTGTATAAGCCGTCCCCAAGGATGCTACTACATTAGTAACACCATGATTATGGGCAGATATAACATCCATGTACCCTTCCACAAGGATAGCCTGTCGTTCTTGACGAATGGATTTATAAGCCTTATCAAAGGCAAATAATAGTTTCCCCTTTTCAAAAATGGCTGATTCTGGTGAGTTCAAATATTTTGGCGTACTGTCATCCATGACACGTCCACCAAAGGCAACTACACGACCTTTACCATCCATGATAGGGAACATAATACGGTTTCTAAAGAAATCGTAAAACTGCCCCTTTTGATTCTTACGAACTAGATTTAACTCCAAGAGAATTGAATCATCGATGCCGCGTTCGTGAAACGCACGATACAACTTATCCCAACCATCTGGTGCAAAGCCTAATTTAAATTTCTCAATCGTCTCTTTTGTAAGGCCTCGTTTCTTTAAGTAATCAAGGCCAACCTTACCAATCGATGTTTGAGTAAGGCAATTATGGAAAAATGTAGCCGCTAGTTCTGACGCTTCATATAGTTTTTTCCGTCGTTCATCTCGAGCTCGTTGTTCTGGTGAAAGCTTTGCCTCTGGCAATGGAATATTAGCGCGATTAGCAAGGCGCTCTAAGACCTCAACAAAGCTTAAATGCTCAAGTTCCATAAGGAATTTAATGACATTCCCCGATGCATGACAGCCAAAACAATAATAAAAGCCCTTTTCAGGGGCAACACTAAAGGACGGCGTCTTTTCATTATGAAATGGACAACAACCCCAATAGTTCTTGCCCCGTTTCTTTAAGGCTACATGCTCAGATATTACAGATACAATATCATTTGCATCTTTAATTTGTTCAATCAATTCATTTTCAAAATATCGGCTCATAGCCAACGCCTCCTTCCCTTATATATATTAATTCGATATACAAATAAAAAATCCTCTATTTGTAAAGTAATTTAATCAATTATCAAATCGACCTATTTAGTAACTAATACGAATTATAGGAATCACCATCTGGGTTATAGGACAAAACGTGTTGGTACTTTAATCCCAATCATTGAAAGATAATTTGTCATAGTTATGCAAATCACC